>JABDND010000092.1 GCA_013001145.1 Croceitalea sp.
TTTATCTTGCTATCAAATTAGATCCAATGAAAAAGTATTTCCCCTTATTGATTGTTATGATACCCATGTTGTTGGTTGCTCAAAATGCCGAGTATGAGGTAAAATCGTATATGAGCGAGGGCATGAAGGCCCCCAACACCCATCATATCGGCGATGCATGGCTCAATTTTCTTCATGCTGCCGATGAAGAGTTCACCTATAACATTACCCAAGCGACCTTTAGTGCCAGTTCAACCTTGGACTGGCACAAACATGCCACTCCACAGGTCATCATTATAGTTGAAGGAAAGGGGTATTATCAAGAAAGGGGCAAAGCGGCCATTATCCTCAACAAAGGAGATGTATTACGATGCGAAAAAGACGTGGAACATTGGCATACCGCCTCCGCCGATCAAAAGGTATCCTATATCGCCATTTACGGTAGCGAACCTACTACTTGGACCGAGAAACTGACCCAAGCGTATTATGATGATGTGGCCCAAAAGCTAGAGGGCCAGTAGAAAGAATTGCAAATCGTATTGCTCAATACGATAGATGGGAGGTAAAGGGCTCTGAATATTTGGAGGCCCTGCCAATGGCAGGCGTAATCGATGCGAATACCTCCAATTTACGTGAGGTATAAGAGAGCTCCCTATTGAACTTGCCCAATTTTAGCGCCATGGGGTTTTCAATGACCAACTCCTCTTGCTCGGCTGTAAAAAAAGTGACCACTTTGCCCAAAAAGTCATCTTTTCTGCCCATACAAATGGGCAGTACATCACTCTCGTCCCAGTTGGGGATAATCAAAGGCGCATCCATATCACCATGAATGTCATACACAAAAACGTGAAGGCAGTATTCCATTTGCAGTTTTAGATCCATGGGATGGAACCTAATGCTGGTCAGTACGGTGATATCACTAATCTCATCGCCCACATTGATATGTTTGGGTACCTTAAGCAGCTCTACGGAAGTGATTTTTGCCATGTTGTGAGGTTTAAAGGGTTGTCATTTACTCTTTTTCGGTGTTTAGAAAACGCTTTTTCATAGAAATCAAAATACCAACTAAAACGCCCAAACTAAAACTTCCCAAAATGACCAAGACTCGTGAAATGGAGATTTTCCATACAATGAACTTCACATCGGTCACCTCAGCATTTTGGAGGGAGAATATGACAATGAGCGTGGCAAAAAAGATGGCTAAGAGGGTCTTGAGTTTCATGGTTCAGCATTTTGTTCTATCATTTTTCAGTGAAGCGATACGTATCTCCTTATTTATGATACTACTACGTCATTCTCCCATGTATTGGGCACGGGGCATCACTTTTGGTCTATGGAGGGTGCCTTCCAGCTAACTGCACCTACTTTTCTCGATTTGGCCAAGTCAATGGCCTTGGCACTGCGGCGTTTGTCATAGATCATGGCAAAAGTCATGATCAGACTGGTGCCAATAATGACAAAAAGCAGAATACCCTGATTGAATTCGGCTATTTGTGCTTCTACGGGGATGGCATAGAACAACAAAACCGTAATCAATCCCCTAGGGGCAATGAACAACTGCGGAATTACGTCTTTGCCCTCAAAGAGCAGCAACAACACGTATCGTATCGCATAAATGGATAAGATGATCAAGGTACTAATCAAGGCCACTTTCAAATCAAACAAAGAGGTGATGGCAATGGTCAAACCAAAGATGACAAAGAAGAACGTACGCACCACAAAGGCCGTTTCGGCGGTGATGGTGTGCAGTTCGTGATAAATATGGTGTGCTTTCTTAAAATCGAGATATCTGGCCAATTTCCCCTGGAAAAAGACCTTCATATTGGCGATCACCAGTCCAAAAACGAGGATGATGATCAAAGATGACAAGTGCATTTTTTTGCCAACGGCATACAGCAGTAAGAGCACGGCAATCAAGAGAAACAACTTTACGTTGCTCTTTATATGCTGAAATATCATAATAATCGCATAACTGGCCACCAGGGCAATGACAATGGTCAAGATCAGGTTACCGGTAAAGCCGACCACGCCCGTATCTTCAGCTGGGTTCAATTTGCCCGTCAAAAAATAGAACATCATAATACCGATAATATCTGAAAAGGTGCTCTCGTAAATATGGAATTCCTTTTTATGATCTTTAAGGCCCGAGACACTGGGAATGATTATCGCACTCGATAAAATGGAAAGGGGTGTGGCATACAACCAGGCCGATTGCATGGTCATGGTGGGGATAAATTGGTACAGAATCAAAGCGGCTATCCATGCGGATAGCACCAAACCAATAATGGCCACCGCCATCGATTTTAGAATGGGCATCAGTTTTTCCTTTTTGAGCTCCAGTTCCAAGGCTGCTTCAAGCACGATCATGATCAAGCCCACGATGCCCAAAATCTCGAGGATGGGAAAAAAATCCACTTCGCCGGCATCGGCAAATTTAAGTCCGTACTGCAATAGCACCCCGAGCACTATGAGCATAAGCACGGCCGGAATGTTGGTGCGCTTTGAAAGACCATTGAACAAAAAGGAAAAAATAATGATCAATGACACTTCGATGATGAGGTTGTATGAAGAAATGATTTCCATGGTTAATCGGTACTAAGGGTTAAACTTGTCTCTATCTCATGCGCATTCAAAAAGGCAATGAGGTCTTCTGTGGCTGCCCCTTTTTCAAGGGTATACTGCATTCGGAGCGTTTCGGGCTCTTCAGTGGCTTTGAGGGTGGGTATTTGGTAAAAATCAAGGATGGGATTGTCAAAAAGCTTATCCAATATCTCGTTTTGCTGCAAGGGGGTATGTAAATATACGGTTTGGCGCAGCGTGGTATCCTTTGCGGCATTTACCGAAAACCCATGTTTTTCAACGGTCTGGTAATCCACATATCGTTCCCCTTCTTCGGTATTTAAGATTAACCCAAAGGGTAGTAGTTTTTTGATTTCGCCCCCATACTGATAGGTGGTGATCTGAACCCCGGTATCCACCAGCGGATTGGTCTTAAAAAACAGCCCGCTGATGTAATTGCGGATGTGCTGATACCCAAAAACCCCCAGAATGACCAACAACATGCCGTGGGTAATGTAACTGATCGATATAAAATCAAGCAGTAAGATCACAAAGGCAACGGGCTTGTAAACGATCAACAGTTTGTCAAAAAAGAGCCCTACCTTTTTGTTGGTCACATTGCGCCTGGCAAAACGCTTGACAATGAAGGCAATGAATTTTAAGGCCCAATAAACAGCTATGAGCAGCAGCAATAGCCTTAGCAGTCCATCCCATGAATAATATGTGCTTATCTCTTCCATTTATTTGAGCATTCCGTGATATTTCAATAGTCTACGTATGTCGTGGGCCAAGACGGTATTGATCCGTAGGTCACCAATTTCATCGCGTAGCAGTACTTTGGTATTGGTCAATCGGTACAGGCTTGATTTGTAGTTCTGGTTAAAGCGATTGCCCATAAATTCCTTTAAAATAAGTTCGTTGATGTAGGTATACAGCGCCACATATTTGAGAATGAGCAATTCGGTGGTGGTGAAAAAATCGGCAAAAGTTATTTGGCGGTCTTCATAGATGACCTTGCTATCGGCAATCATGGTGGTGCCATAGGTCCAGGCCTGTAGTACTTCGCCCAAGTTATAATCCAAGCTCCTGCAGAGCTTGCGAATGCTTTGCTCTATTTGTTTATCGGTCAGGGGATTTTCCTCTTCATCGACCAAAATGCGGTGCGAAGCGCCGTTTCGCAAGAGGATGGCCTTATAAATGGTGCTGAATTCGGCCTGACCTATATTGATTTCATTGCTAAACCTGTTGGAAAAGGATAGGCGGTGGTCCAAGTGTTTTTTCATCATTTCAGAAACGGAGACCATCACGAACACATGATCGGATTCCATATCTAAAAAGTCCAAAAGGGCCTGCACATTTTCCAATAGGGGGTGGTCTTTGCTGCGCCACAGCTCCAAATTGTCAATGAGAATGGCCGGGCGTGTGTTGTAAAGGCTTTTCTTTACGTTTTTCAAGGCTTCTTCAAGGTCTTTGGTCGTTTTGAATTTTCGCCCTTCGACCACGATTTCGCTGTTGGGGCTTAACCATATGTATTGCTTGCCAAAATGTTCCTTGGCCATTTTTTCCATAAAGGTCGATTTGCCGCTCAGCGGATTGCCCAAGACCAAAATGGATTTATGGATCCCCGATTTCCATATCCGGATGGCCTCTGCGGTTTTTTTCTCGTCTTCGGGCCTATCGACCAAGAAAAGGTCGCCAATAAAATTTTTATTGAGAAAAAGAGTGTCATAATTGGCATTCTCTTCTTTGAACATGCGATAGTCTATGCACTGCATGGCCTGTTCCAATCGTTGTGATGGGTTGTCCGTTACTTTTTGCTCGTATTGGGTTCCCAGTTTATTGACGAAATTTTTAAGCGTTTCACCAAAACGGTCGAGCAGGCCCTTGCGCTGAGAACTAAGCTGGAACATGGAAGATTGCAGGCTCACCTCCAAAAACTCGTCGGAATGGTACATGTTGGTGGCCAAAAATTCGGTTTGCATGACCTCTTGGATGTTGTCCACCACCTTCGTTTGTTTTTCTTGATATTCTTTGAGCGACTTGCGTACGCTTTTAAAACCATCTAACTGAACGGATAGGGTTTCCAATGATTTATTGGCCTTGTCCAGCATCAAGGCATTTTCAAGGTTCAACAATCGATGTTTGAAGAAAGAAATGGCCTGCAGGCGGTTTTCCCATAGATCCATAAAGTAGGGCAAGGGGGTGTAGTCCAACCATTTTTGGGCGGCCCTGCCCATATCCATTTTTTTGGTCAAAATGATACCTTGGGCAGTTTCAATGGGGTGGTCCACCTTGGGTAAGGTGACCGTCTTTGACTCTAGATAGGCATTAAAATTTTCTTGTAACAAGTGGTCCAAATCAATTTTGGATACGGTGCTTTCCAACCAGTCGAGGGTCTGGTCAATCTGTGAAACTTCGGTCAGGTTTTCAATGGTTTTGATGCCCTCTTCAAGATACAGCATCATGGTATCGGCTTCTTTTAATACCGTTTTACCAACCTCATGGGTATGGCTGCGTATGGCATTGAATACGGCAATCACCTGCTCAAACGACTTTCCAGAAACGTTGATGTTGACTATTTGCTCCTGTATTTTGGAAAATTGTTCTTCATAAATGCTCCAGGGGTTCTGTATGTGCTTTAGTTTGGATGCTATCCCGTTCTTGGAGATTTGTAAGCGCTGTGCCTCTTTGGCTTCCGAAAGGGTTTTTTGCCCAAAATGGCCCAAAGCCTTCATGAGGGTGGCCTTGCTTTTTTCAAAATGTTGCGCAATGGCATCTTCATCGACCAGTTTTTCAAGCTGCTTGTGGTGTGCAATGGTCAATTGCAAAAGCACGTCTCGATGTAAAAACAACAGGTCTTTAAAAGGTTCTGAAAGGGCATGATGCATGAGATATACCCCCATGTGGTCATTCCCTTCAATTTCATGGTGCTTTCTAAATTCTGAACTGCCCAGCGCTATGTAGGCGTTGCTAAAATCAAGAAAGTCAACCAAAATGAGGTTTTGCAGTTCTTTGGCCGAAGTGGTTACTTCAAGTGAATCGCCGTAGGTATTGATGAGGGCGCCAATGGCCCCAACATCAAATGCGTGAACGGCTTCGGATGCTGTTGTGATATTCGAATTCATTGATTACTACTACCTGACTTTAAAAACATAATCACCTATATGTTAGGTATAAAGGTCAACTTTTTTCCAATACAAATGAATAAAATTTTAACAGGTATTAATTTTCCGATTGAATTATTAAAAAGGACAACTAAAGACAAACAGCGAAATGGGTTTTATGCAATCTTGAAACAGTAAATAAGGGCTTGGTACTGCTTACAGTAGCATTGCCATGCGAATTAAGGGTCATTGATCTTTATTTAAATACAGATAATTGATGAAAGTCATTCGCTTCGCTTTATGGCCTTTATGCACATAAAAGCGGGAAATTCATTTAGTTCCTTAAAATGTTTTGGGTCCAATTTTTCGAATTCCGGTACAGGTTTGGGCTCCATTAATTGATCAATATAAAAACCATTGTTTGTTAATGGAACAATACATTCATGGAGCGGCCTACGGTAGCTGTTCACTTCAATGGGTTTACCAAAACCGGACCAGTTACATTTTACGGGTTCAATTTCAAAATACTTTGTTGATTTGAAATAGGTATACTCAAAAAACGGATGCTCAACTGATATTACCAAATGCCCATTTGGTTTTAAAACCCTATGAAATTCCTTAATTGCCAATGTCCAATCCTCCAAATAATGCATGGCCAACGCACAAAGAACGATATCATAGGTCTGGCTTTCCAATTTTATCAAGGGCTCGCCCAGATCATGAACAAAGAATGTACCCTTATTCTTGTTTCGTTCTTTGGCCAATTGCACCATGCGCGGACTAATATCGAATCCGGTGACAGCTGCACCTTTGGCCATTAGTATTTCGGCATATTTTCCTGGACCACAAGCCGCATCAAGAATTGATTTGCCCTCAACTTCCCCTATCAAACTAAGGGTGTTGGGCCGATCATAATAGGCATTGTGTGGTTTATGATCGATCATTGAATTAAAACCTTCCGCCATTTCTTCATAGGCGGCAATAATTTTTTCTTTGATCATGCTATTTCAATTGAGATGAAGCTATTGTTCATATGGGTACTATTTTAAGGGCCACAAGGGTGTATTGATTGAACTGGCTCAGATTTTAGAAACAGTTGGTCAATTTATTTGGTTTGCTCAGTGACCCATTCCGTTATTAATTCAAGCACCACTGGCGCAATGGTCTGTTCAATTTCTGCATACTCACTTTTGGCCCCCGTTTCGCATTCTTGAAAAAGATGGTTCAGCTGTTCCAATTCAACCGTCTTTACCTTCGTATTTCCATTTTCTTCCAAGGCCTGTTTGATGGCCGCCAAATTATCTTTGGCAGGCACTTGAAAATCTTTGCTGCCATTCAAAGCCAACACCGGAC
>JABDND010000102.1 GCA_013001145.1 Croceitalea sp.
GCCTGGATGACCTATCATGGGAATTCTGCCAATAGAGCAGTGCATTTGGGGGATTTCTTCCCTGAAGCTTTGGCACATACCTCAAAAAAAGACCGCTTGAAGAAGGTGCCACAAAATTACCAGCTATTTGAACCCCAACTGTTTAAAAAAGAATTATTAGGCTTTATCAATGACGAAATCATCGCGCACCAATAAGACCTGATAGGCCTCGGTCACAATTCTCCAACCATTTTGCAGCATATAGGCAATAGCCAATTTTCCTTTTCCCCCATTGGGTAGGTCGCAGTCGTCAATCAAAACCAATGAATTTTCATGTAATTGGTCTTCAATGGCCTTGAATTCAGCTAAGTGGTGCTCTTGACTCTTTTTCTGTACTTCAACATCATCACTATAGTCATAACTGTCCAAATACAAAAAATCCACTTGTTGATCAAAATCAACTAAAAAAGCCACGGAATCTGATTGGAAAACGCTGACCACATCGTGTAAGTGTTGCCTATCTACCTCAGCCTGGGAATTATTAACCGACTCTTCACTAATATCAACAGAGTAGAGTTTGGCACCATTCATTTTGGCCCATTTGCCAAATACTATGGTCGCAGCTCCATTACTTTTAGCCCCCCGGAGCCCTTCACGAGAAGTGCCTGTTTCTATAATCGTCTTGGCATTGGTGTAATCCAACAGCTCCAAACACTGCTTAAAGGTATCCCTGCGTTTTCTAAAATCATATTTAAAATGCATGAATGGATAAAGTGATTTGTGTTTTATGAATTTTCCAAGAAAAAATCCGAATAGCCCTACAAGCAATATCGCTATGATACCATTTATCATGACAAAGGTTTGTTCAAATATAAAGGTTGCCTATACAATCCAAGAGTATAACCAAATTAATTCATCAGAAGTTGCTAGGATTGTTACACCGGAGCTGATTTTAACCACCTTTAATTTGTAAGAAAAACACCCATAAAAAACAATTAATTGCTCTTTTTCTTGTTATACTAATGTACATGCCAAACGTACAAACCAAAAATTAGCTGAATTGAGCACCCCAAAGCAAAAAATATCAGCATTGATTATAACCTACAATGAAATTGGATACATTGAAAAATGTATTGAATCCATTTCATTCGCAGACGAAATCATTGTTGTAGATTCATACAGTACAGACGGAACTTTCGAATATCTTGCCAATCACAGAAATGTACAAGTTGTTCAAAGGCGATTTGAAAATTTTACCGATCAAAAGTCCTTTGCCCTAAAACAAGCCAGTAATGATTGGGTCCTATTTGTAGATGCCGATGAAGTTGTGACCAAAAATCTCCAATCTGAAATTATCGAAACTATCAACGGGCCCGCCCCTGCCGAAGCCTATTGGTTCTATCGTAAATTCATGTACCAAACCAGTCCATTGCATTTTAGTGGTTGGCAAACAGACAAAAACCATAGGTTGTTCAGAAAAAGTAAAGCTAGGTTTACAAGTGAAAAAATTGTACATGAGACCCTTCAAATTGAAGGTCGGTCCAATTGCCTCAAAGAAAAACTGACACATTATTGCTATAAGGACTATGATGACTACAAGCATAAAATGCTGCATTATGGTATGCTGAGAGCACAAGAAGAACTCCAAAAAGGAAAGCAATTCAACTACTTCAAAATGTGGATCAAACCTGTTTGGAAATTCACCTATAATTTCATTGTTCGATTGGGTTTTCTCGACTTAAAAAGAGGGTTCAATGTTTGCTATTTGAACGCATTAAGTGTATTTAAACGATATCACGAACTCCGCAGATTGGAGCGATTGCACAAATCGCCCACTTACACAAATCTTGTAGAACGGCATAAACTGCAAATGACCGACTAGGGCTCAATAGATTACGGTTGTAGATTCAAAACCTGCATATTTCTACTCATTTTGCCTTACTTTTGATTCTTAACATGGCTGCATTTTATCTTTGATATGCGGTGAATTACTATGGTGAATGAAGGTTATTTTAGAAAGCTCATCCCTATTTTTCAAAAATTACACTGGCATACCATTTTACATCCTAAACCTTTACAATGCCATGTCTCAAAAAGATATGGTTGATCCTATTTTGGGGTTTAGGTTCAAGAAATTTTTCACTTCAAAAAACGAACAACAAAAGGCATTATTAAAGAACAAACATGTTTGGCACATGGGAAAAGCTGTTGTGGGCACGCAAAATGCGGCAGTGGCCCATTCTTTGCATACCCCATTTTTAGATTTGAAAAAAAGTGTAAAAGTAGCAACGGTCCATGATTTTGCAGTGCATTTACCCCAATTTGAAAAATATGAATTTGCCAATGACTACTTCAAAAAGAAACGATTTAAGCTCTTTCAAGAATTTAATCAAAAAGCAGACGCCATCATAGCGGTGAGCCAAGCCACCAAAAATGATTTTTTAAGTTTCTTTGATTTCCCTGAAGCGAATGTTCATGTGGTACCTTTGGCACCTACTTTTAAAACCAATTTTTTGAATAATGATCAGGTTAAAAATCAATTAAATCGCCTGGGCCTGGAGACAAAAGGTTACTTTATTTCTGTTGGGGGCCTTTCGCTCAGAAAAAACTCTTTTAATTTAGTAAAAGCCTATTCACAGTCTAAGTCCAAAAAGGATTATAAACTGGTCATCACTGGCAAAATTGAAGAAGCCCACTCGCAAGAAGTGTTTGAGTTCATTGCAAAACAAAAATTAGAATCGCAGATACTTATTACCAATTACATACCCAACGAAACCTTGGAAGCACTATACCACAATGCCAAGGCATTTTTGTTTCCTACTTTTTACGAAGGCTTTGGCATACCTATTTTAGAGGCGATGGCTGCAAAATTACCAGTTCTCACAAGCATCACTGGAGCTGCACCACAAACCGCAGGTGGCCATGCCATATTGGTTGACCCCTTTGACCCTGAAAGTATAGCCCAAGGTATAGACGGTCTTGAAAATGTGAATAGCTCTGACCTTGAACAGGCCAAACAGTTTGCTGAAAGATTCAGCTGGCAACGGACAGCCTCGGAAACGGTGAAGATATATGAGAAATATATGTAGTTTTGCCCTCTAGCAGAATAGAGCCATTCATGAAGATAGCATTTGATGCCAAGCGTATATTTCACAATTACACTGGATTGGGTAATTATGGGAGGGATATTCTTCGAATTCTCAACAACTACGCGGAGGTTGAACATTTTTTTCTCTTTAATACCCGAAAATCTTCATTGGAAAAAGAGGTGCCTCTTCAAAAGGCCTCCATAGTATACCCCAAAGGATGGTTTTGGAAAAGTTTTCCTTCACTATGGCGCTTAATGGGACAATGGAAACAAATAAAAGCGGAAAAGGTAGATTTGTATCATGGTCTTTCTGGGGAAATGCCCTTACAATTCAGAAAAAACACCATCACCAAATTGGTTTCCATTCATGATTTGATTTTTTTGAGCCACCCGCAATACTACAATCCCTTTGATAAAATCATATACAAATTCAAATTTAAGTACGCCGCTAGAACTGCAGATCATATTGTGGCCATTAGCGAACAGACAAAGGCGGATATCGTTAAATATTTAAAAATTGATGCCGCAAAAATCAGTGTGGTATACCAAGGTTGCAACAAGGCCTACAAACAAAAATATACCGCTCAAGAAATCGCAGCAGTAAAAAGACGACATGGATTGCCAGACCAATATATTCTCAATGTAGGCACGCTTCAAGAACGTAAAAATGCATTGACTCTAATAAAAGCCATAAAAGGCACAAGCTATCATGTAGTGTTGGTGGGCCAAGAGAAAGGTTATGCCAAAAAACTGCATCGCTATATACAAAACCACAAGCTTTATAATCAAGTGAGTTTTGTGCAAAATGTTGATGTTGGACAATTGGCCAAGATTTATCAAGGTGCGACTGTATTTTGTTATCCTTCCATTTGTGAAGGATTTGGCATACCCATTATTGAAGCGCTCTATAGCAATATTCCAGTAATTGCTACACAGGATGGTTGTTTCCCTGAAGCTGCAGGACCCCATTCAATATTCGTAGACCCATTAAACTCAAAAATGATACGAAAGGAACTTACCCGTATCTATGAAAATCCCAACTTGGGCCGACAGATCGCCGACAAAGGCTTTGAGTACGTGCAGCGTTTTTCCGATGAAAATGTTGCCAATTCATTGATGAATCTTTATAAAGCAGTCATTTGATGGGCAGCGTTTGTTTTTTTAATACGGCCAAGGCATGGGGTGGTGGCGAAAAATGGCACTTTGAGGTCAGCAAGCATATGCATGAAAAGGGAGAAGAAGTTATGGTATTCGCCCATTTGCAGAGTGTGCTTTTCCAAAAATTGAAAGAGGCAAAAATACCGTGTGAAGGTATTCGTGTTACCAACTTAAGCTTTCTAAACCCCATAAAACACCTTCAACTTAAAAAACGCTTTAAAAAAGGGCAATATCAATGCGTAGTCATGAACCTTTCAAGAGACGTAAAAGTCGCAGGTCCCTCTGCAAAAAAGGCGGGAATAAATCGGATCATTTATCGCCGGGGGAGCGCCATTCCCATTAAAAACAATTTTCTGAACCGTTATTTATTTAAAAATATTGTGACTGAGGTTTTGGCAAATTCCGAAGCTACCAAACGAACTATAAACGAAAATAATCGCCATCTTTTTCCCTCAGAAAAGATAAGCGTAATCTACAATGGCATTGATGTAACCAAATCGGCCAAGGCATCAAGTAATAAAAAAAACCAAACCCCGGTCATAGTAAATTTGGGCAGATTGGAATATCAAAAAAATCAGAAATTTTTGGTAGAATTGGCCAAATTACTGGTACAACGTGGTCTTGATTTTAAAATGATCATAGGTGGTGAAGGGCGATTAAAAGATGATTTACAAACACAAATTCATCAGTTGGGCCTTGAGAAAAAAGTATTGCTCAAAGGCTTTATTGAACACCCCCTAGACTTTATACATCAAGCTGATATTTTTGTACTTCCCTCCTTTTGGGAAGGCTTTGGCTATGTATTGGCAGAAGCCGCACTTTGTAAAAAACCTATTGTGGCTTTTAATGTTAGCAGTAATCCAGAAGTGGTCCTCGATAAAAAAACAGGCTATCTTGTACCCAATGGCAATACGGCTATGTTCGCTGATAAAATAAGTGAACTGCTCTCTAATAAAGACAAAAGAGCCCAAATGGGCAAAGCCGGCCATGAGTTTGTTAAACAAAATTTTGACAAGGTCAAACAATTGCAAAAAATTGAATCTTTTTTATTGAATGGATAAGCTGAGCAATAAAATATCGGCACTCTTGATTACCTTCAATGAAGAAGAAAACATTGATGACGTATTGCAAAACCTCCATTTTGCGGATGAAATTATAGTCGTTGATTCTTTTAGTACTGATAGCACAATCAGTAAAATAAAGGCTTATACACACGTCAAATTGATTCAAAGGGAGTTTAAAAATTATACAAATCAAAAAAAATTTGCCTTGGAGCAAGCCAGTCATGATTGGGTACTTTTTTTAGATGCCGATGAACGAATTACCCCCTTGCTCAAAAATGAAATATTGAATATTGCTCATGGTGCCATTGAGCCGGTTTCGGCCTACTATTTTTTGAGAACTTTTATGTTTCAGGATGAAGTGCTAAAATTTAGCGGTTGGCAAAGTGATAAAAATTACCGTCTTTTCAGAAAAAGTAAAGTAAAATTCACCGAAGACCGCATTGTTCATGAAACCCTTTTGGTAGATGGTAAAACGGCCACTCTAAAGAATAAATTAATTCATTATTCCTATACCGATTATGAGAGTTACAAACATAAAATGGTTAAGTACGGAAAAATGAAAGCCCTTGAAGAGTTTCGCAAAGGGAAACGTACCAAATGGTACCACTTTGTGTTTAGACCTACCTACAAATTCATAAATCATTATATTATTCGGTTGGGCATTTTGGATGGTAAAAAGGGCATCATAATTTGTTATTTAAACGCTTTGGGTGTATGGACGCGATATAAGGAGTTAAGACTTCTGGGAAAAACGAACTAACTACAATGAATTTATTTCAAGAAAACGTAAACAAATGCGTTGAAATTCTCGAAAAAGGTGGCCTTATTCTCTATCCCACCGATACCGTTTGGGGCATTGGATGCGACGCTACCAATGAAGCTGCAGTAAAGAAGGTGTATGAACTTAAACAAAGAGATGATGCCAAAGCGCTTATATGCTTAGTGGCCAATCAAGCCATGTTGGAACGCCATTTGACCATCGTACCCGATCAAGCATACGATATTATTGATTTAGCAACCAAACCCACCACGATCATCTACGATGAGCCAAAAGGCGTCGCAATTAATCTACTTGCTGAAGATGGCTCACTCGCCATAAGGGTGGCCAGTGATAAATTTTGTCAATATCTCATCAATAAATTTGGTAAACCTATTGTATCGACTTCTGCGAATATATCGGGGCAGCCCACCCCCCAAAACTTCGACCAAATACAAGCCGAAATTTTAAAAGGGGTAAACTATGTGGTAGCTTTGCAACAAAATGCAGAAAATAACGCTCCATCGTCCATTATCAAATTGAGCAATAATGGAATCGTGAAAATCATTAGGGAATAATTGCCCAAGGACCGTGCAGAATTAGTCTGATACCTATGAATTATAAACAAGCCATAGACCATCCCATTTTTAAAACCATTGGTAATGCAGCTGATGAATTGGGAGTGGATTGTTATATAATAGGAGGATTTGTACGCGATTATCTTTTAAAAAAAGAGTCCGCGAAGGACATTGACCTTGTGGCCATAGGCAGTGGCATCGAATTGGCAAAAAAAGTGGCTGAACGCCTCCCAGGAAAGCCAAAAGTTTCCATTTTCAAGAACTTTGGTACGGCCATGATCAAACATAAAGATTTGGAACTTGAATTTGTTGGGGCTAGAAGAGAAAGCTACCAGAGAGATAGTCGCAAACCGATAGTTGAAGATGGTTCATTGGAAGATGACCAAAACCGCAGGGATTTTACCATAAATGCGCTGGCCATCGGTCTTAATCCGCATAATCATGGTGTGCTCTTAGATCCTTTTAATGGCATTGATGATTTAGAGAATAAAATAATACGTACCCCTTTAGACCCAAACATCACCTACTCTGATGATCCTTTGCGTATGATGCGCGCCATTCGTTTTGCCGCCCAACTCAATTATGAAATTGAACTAAAATCACTTCAAGCGATAACAGAGAACAAGGAACGGATTCATATCGTTTCCAAAGAACGTATAGTTGACGAATTGAATAAGATATTGATGAGCAATAAGCCATCCATTGGTTTTAAACTTTTGCACCAAACTGAACTTCTCTCTTATATCTTACCAGAATTGAAAGCCCTTCAAGGTATTGAGGAAATTGAAGGCCAAATGCACAAGGACAATTTTTGGCACACCTTGGAAGTTGTTGACAATATTGCCAAAACCACAGATAACCTATGGTTACGATGGGCAGCGCTTTTACATGATATTGGCAAAGCGCCCACGAAACGGTTCGACAAAAAAATTGGTTGGACCTTCCACGCCCATGAATTTGTAGGTTCAAAAATGGTTTACAAGCTGTTCAAAAGGCTGCATATGCCGCTCAATGACAAGATGAAATTTGTTCAAAAAATGGTGCTGATGAGTTCAAGGCCGATTATATTGTCGGAGGACCATGTTACCGATTCTGCAGTAAGGCGCTTGGTCTTTGATGCCGGTGATTATGTTGAAGATTTAATGACCTTGTGCGAAGCAGATATCACAACCAAAAACCCACGAAAGCAAAAACGCTATCTCAAAAATTTTCAAATAGTTAGGCAAAAAATTATAGAAGTTGAAGAACGTGATCGCATCCGTAATTTCCAACCTCCGGTTTCAGGTGAAGAGATTATGAAGGTTTTCAACCTGCGACCCTCCAAAGAAATCGGAATCATTAAAGAAGCCATAAAAGAAGCCATCTTATCTGGTAAGATACCAAATGAGCATGATGCTGCCTATAATTACATGCTTCAAAAGGGATTGGAAATGGGCTTAAAATATTCTAAAAAATAAAATATTGTATTAATTCTTTATCATATTTTTCAATGGGTTGCCACCATAGCAATTAACAAAGTAAACACTTGAAATTTTAAACTATTGTGCCAATGGAGTCAAATGTTCGGAAAGTGAACACCAAGTAAACAATAGGACAGAGCTGATCGTTATTAACTAATCTTTGTAGGTAATTCTCATCAAATAACTAAAAGCGACTTATTTTTGCAAAAAATTGTTATGCAAAATAAGATTGGCAAACTAGCACTTCTAGCTTTAATCTTAGTTTATCTTGTCATAGTGGCCGGAGCGGTGGTACGTATGACCGGCAGTGGCATGGGCTGCCCTGACTGGCCCAAATGCTTTGGCTACTACATACCCCCTACAGATGTTGAAACACTACAGTGGGCCCCCAACAAGGCTTTTGACAAAGGGCAGGTAATCATCGTTGACGAAACACTTCAGATTGCAGTTAAAGATTTTAGCACCTCAGCAGAATATAAGCCTACCAACTGGGAACCTTACACAAAACATGATTATGCCGTGTTCAACGTGTGGCATACTTGGATTGAATATATTAACAGACTTCTGGGAGCACTGGCCGGCCTGGCTACATTGGCATTGGCAATTGGTTCAATTTGGTATTGGTCAAAAAATAAAAAAATAACCATTCTAGCTTGGCTTGTAGTATTTGGAATGGCATTTCAAGCATGGTTGGGAGCCACAGTGGTGTATTCTGTTTTAGAGCCTTTAAAAATAACACTACATATGTTGATGGCCCTTCTAATAGTTGCCATGTTATTGTTTCTAATTCATAACCTCAGTAAAACTAACATGGCGGCCAATGCACCTAAAAGCAGCATACACTACCTTATAATATTGAGTTTGATATTGACTTTCATTCAAATAATATTGGGTACCCAGGTGCGACAATTTGTTGACGAACAAATTGATCAAATAGGTTATGCCAAAAATTTGTGGCTGCAAGATCCTACTATACATTTTTACATACACAGGTCATTGTCCATAGCGGTTTTGGCATTAAATGGCTATTTGTTTTGGAGCATCGCAAAAATGAAGTTGCCCCTGCGCAAAATCAACTGGGTAGGCCTGTTGATACTAATGGAAATCGCAACTGGTATAGCCATGTACTATCTAGATTTTCCGTTCGCGAGCCAACCGCTACATTTGGTCTTGGCCAGTATCCTTTTTGGTGTACAGTTCTATTTAGTTTTAGAGGCACTTCATTTGAACAATAGCAATAAATCTTTGTAACTTTGACCCCACTTAATTTTTAAGGATGATTTACAAAATCAGGATAATTCTTGATGCAGAAGACGACATTTTTAGGGACATAGAACTTGAAGATAACGGTACCCTGGAAGATTTTCATAACATCATTACCCAGGCTTTTGGTTTTATGGGGGATGAAATGGCCTCTTTTTATACCTGTGATACGGAATGGAACCAAGACGAAGAGATTGCCCTCTTTGATATGAGCGAATCGGGCTCCGATGTGCAATTGATGAATGAGACCGCGTTGGATGATGTCTTAAATGAAAAGTCGCCCAAACTCATTTATGTCTATGACTTTTTTAAAATGTGGACTTTCTTTATCGAGTTGGCCGATATAGTTGAAAAGGAAGACGGCAGGCCCTACCCCAATGTCCTTTTTAGTTTTGGTGAATTACCAGACTCACCGCCAGAAAAAAAGTTTGAAGCAGAACCAGGCATCGAGTTTGATGATTCCTTCGGCAGTTATGACGACCTTGATTTTGATGAAAATTGGAA
The DNA here is from genome assembly GCA_013001145.1 of Croceitalea sp. Taxonomy (GTDB): domain Bacteria; phylum Bacteroidota; class Bacteroidia; order Flavobacteriales; family Flavobacteriaceae; genus Croceitalea. The sequence continues at coordinate 9,852 of JABDND010000102.1, forward strand.
TTGAGTAATTGACCAATCCGCTTTTTGACCACGTATCATTTATACAATAATTTAAATTTCTTTACTATCCATGCTCAACTTCTACCCATCCCAAATCGAAAATCTATCCTTACATCGCGTTGGAAATAAAAATAAAAACGAGGCCCTTTTTCTTTCAAATGATTCATTCTCCCTCAATGATGAAATAAGTGGTCTTTTGAAGGAATATTTTTTTAAGCCCTTTCGGGAAAAAGAAGAGAATTATTCCCATTTTTCCAATGAGGTGGATGTTGAGTTCAATGAAGTCTTCAAAGCAGTTTCCAATATTTTTGATGAGCCCGCCAGCCTTCACAAAAATTCAAAAGTGATTGCTACCCATCTCTATGATCAATCAAACCATCCACATATCAAAAGTGGTGAAATCTACGTAGTGTTGTTCTCTGCCGTAATGGTCGACAATAAAAAAATCGATGCTGTTGGAA
>JABDND010000088.1 GCA_013001145.1 Croceitalea sp.
GGTTTTGTTGATGATACCTTGGTCAAGGCCTCAAAACAAAAGGCTGGTCGTATACCTTCTACCATTGCCCGATGGGATCTAAAATTGTTGCAACCCTTTGAAAGTGGTTTTCTTTCAGGATTTGTGACAGAGAAATATACCATTCCACTAAAAGAAGGGCATCTTGCCAGCAAAGACGAAGCCAAAGCCATTGCTGAGCGCTGGTGCAGACAAGATATTGGCGGCGACACCCAAATTGTGAGCCGTATGGATATGAAGCTGAGTGAAGAAACCTTTAAACACGTGTTACTTCCCGTTTATGTTAGTGCCTACAGGTACAACGGTAAAGAATATAATTTCTTCATCAATGGTGAAAACGGACGTATATCGGGCACCCGACCCTATAGTTTTTGGAAAATCTTTTTCACTGTTTTAACTGCACTTCTACTGCTGGGGTTAATTGTGTTCCTCGCACAAGGCTAATCATTCTCATTTGTAAATACCAAACAAACGGGACTCGGTATTTTGAATTCGTTCAAATAGCTTAGGGTCCCTTTTTCAATATCTCTTTTGAAAACTGTGATATTATTGCTGCGTTGATTGGCGACCAAAATATAGTTGCCCGTTGCGTCTATTGTAAAATTTCTGGGCCAATCTCCCCTGACCGATTCATGGCCAATCAATTCTATTTTTCCAGATGATTTGTCTACTTTAAAAATTACCAGTGAATTGTGGCCCCTATTGGAGCCGTATAAAAATTTGCCGTCGGCCGACAGGTGTATGTCGGCACAAAAACTCTCTCCTTTAAAATCAATTGGCAGACTGCTCTGAGTTTGGATACCATCATAATTTCCCTTTTCATTCTGTTCAAAAACGGTAATGGTGGCATTCAATTCATTGATCACATACAGATATCTACCATTTTGCCCTTCAACAAAATGACGTGGCCCAGCACCCTGCGGCAAATTGAGCGATTGCTGCCCAGCTGGTTGCCATTGTCCATTTTTTGATTCATAACGTTTTATTGCATCCAAGCCCAAATCGGCCACCAAAAGCCCACTTTCTGTGAATTCGGCCTTATGCACATGTGAGGCTTCGGTTGTGCCCAACACCTTATGATCTATAAGTTGAGGGTTTGCTTGCAGCGAACCATCGGTCTTAAGCTTGAAAATCGCCAAATTGCCACCCGTATAATTGGAAACAGCCAATTGCCCATCATGGGAAAGGGAAACATGACAAGGGTGTGCACCGTGGGTACCCAAACTATTTTGGAGTTCAAGCATACCTTCATTCAAATTAAAAGCGCTCACCCCACCTCCCAAACTATCAAAATCGGCGGTTTCTTGCACGGCATATACGTTTTGTCCATTCTCTGAAATAGCCAAAAAAGAGGGATTTGTAATTGTGGCGGCCAGTTCTTGGTTTGAAAGTTCACCGGTGGTACTATCGAAGTTCAAACGATATATGCCTTCACTTTCTCCATCGGTATATGTGCCAACAAACAAGGTCTGCATTGTGTTTTCTTTGGTTTTCTGATTACAGCCCAAAAGTAATAGCATGAGGCTGCTGATTAAGAGTGTTTTTTTCATGGAAACTATCAAATAGATTCTTAAAAATACACAATCCCACAAAGAGGAGCATTATTCTAGACCAGGGTGTTCTTAATTTCTCTCATTAAATACAAGCCTGTGACCACAGTGGCCAATAGGTCGGCTATGGGAAAGGACATCCATACGCCTATTTCACCAAAAAATTGGGGCAAAAGTAAAATCAAGGGAATAAAGAAAAAGCCCTGTCGTGTCAAGGTGAGCAAAAGGGCCGGTATGGCCTTACCTATGGATTGAAAATAGGCTGCCCCAATCAACTGTAGCGCAATTATGGGCGTGGCGGCAAAGACCAGGCGCATAGCGATTGGCGAATGCTCCAATACGAAGGCATTGGTCGCTAGCTCTTGTGCGGGTAAATCTGTCCGGTCACTTAAAAATAGGGCCGCAATCTCCGCTGGAAAGACCATCAATCCGATAAAAACCAAGGTCGCCATTAGGGCCGCATATTTTATGGCGGTATTAATCGATTCCCTTACCCGTGCATATTTGCCCGCCCCATAGTTGAAGCCTGCAATGGGCAAAAATCCTTGGGTAACCCCAAAAACAGGAAACAGCGCGAACATCAACATTCGGCCGATGATGGCATAGACAGCCACCAGAGGTTCCCCGCCCAAATTGAACAAGATGTTGTTCAATAGCAAGTAAGTGATACTGGTAACGGCCTGACGTGATAAAGTGACAAAACCCAACGAGCCTATTTCTTTTAGAATAGGGATATCAAAAGCCAAATGCAGGGGTCTAATTTTGAGTTCTGAATTTTTAGAAGCAAAAAAGTAAAAGATATAACCAAAACATAAGAGGTAACCGGCCGTTGTTGCCCATGCGGCCCCTTCCATGCCCCAATCGAAAACATAGATAAAAATATAGTCCAGTACAAGATTGCCCACCGAAGGAATGATCATGGCTATCATGGCGAACTTGGGTTTCCCTTCGGCCCGTATTACGGTATTCCCCATCATGCACAAGGCCAAAAAAGGAACCCCATAGAGCACGATGACATAGTAGATTTTGGCAGGCTCAAAAATGGCGCCTTTGCCCCCAAATGCAGGAATCAAAGCATCGACATAATAGAGCCCTAAGGCCACCATGGTTATCGTGACCAAAAGGGTCAAACTAATTTGGTTGCCGAAAGTCTTTAGGGCCTTTTCCTTTTTTTCGGCGCCTAGTGCACGTGAGATGATACTTGAGCCTCCTATACCGATGGCCATACCCAAGGCGGCAATAAAAAAAGAAACGGGCAGTACCACATTAATGGCGGCAATGGCAATAGACCCTATCCAATTACCAACGAAAATGGTATCGACCAAGATGTTCAAAGACATTACCAAAATACCAATGGAAGCTGGTACGGCCTGTTTGATCAGTAATTTACCAATGGGATCCGTACCTAGTTGTTCCGCAGATACCTTTGCCATTAAACCGGAAGTAATGCTTTGGTTTCCCAATCTTTGATCCACTGGGCCATCAATGCAACCCATGCATCGTTATCATTTAAGCAAGGAATATGCTTGTAGTTTTCGCCCCCAGCTTCTTCGAATTGTTCTTGGCCTTCCATGGCAATTTCTTCAAGTGTCTCCAAACAATCACTTACAAAAGCTGGGGTAATCACCGCCAACCGTTTTTTGCCCTCTTTGGCCAAACGCTCAAACTCATAATCGGTATAGGGCTTTAACCATGGGTCGCCTGCCAATCGGGATTGGAAGGAGCTGCTCACCTTTTCTTCAGGCAAGTTTAGTTCCTTCTTGACCAGTTCGGTGGTGTCATAACACTGGTGCCTATAACAGGTATGATGTGCCACGGAGTTGATTTTACAACAGCTGCCATCTATTTTACAATGAAATTTGGTAGGGTCTGATTTGCGAATATGCCGCTCCGGTATGCCGTGGTATGAAAATAAAATATGGTCATATTCAAAATCTTTCAACCCATCGGCAATACTTTTTGACAAGACCTTGATGTAATCGGCATTACTGTAAAAAGC
>JABDND010000093.1 GCA_013001145.1 Croceitalea sp.
GATGGGCGTTGAGGCACCTGAAGATTTTGAAGCCATGAAAAGTGTGATTGCCCAACTTACGCAAATGTGCGACAAAGTGGAGCGTGAAAAAAAACGCACTGAAGCCTTTGTCCAATTTCAATTGACCCAAGACCAAACCTATATGGTACAGATAAAACCAAAATATAATGTACTGCCCCTACTCTCCAAATACTTAAAACATAAAAACCCTGGGCGCCATTGGCAGGTTTATGATACCAAGCGCAAGTGTGGATTAAGCTATGCGTTTGGAAAATTGGAATTGGTCACCAGCTCAAATTCCATTAAACAGGCAGTGTAAATCAATACTCGAAATTACTTACTGCGCTCTCCAATAAATTGATCGCTTTTATTTTTAAAAAGCACATTGAAACTGGTCAAGCTACCATAAATACGGGTAAGGTATTGTTGCAAATCCACTTTCTCTTGGTCATCCAAATTTTTGCTGCTGTTGATTTTTTGTTCCATCACACGTATGCGGTCCCGAACCATGACAATTTTGTGAAAAAAAGTGTCAATGGGCATTTCTTTGGGCGCCAGTCCATCGCCAGCTTCCAAAACCAACTTGCCGCCCTTCCATTTATCTGCAATGGCCACTTTTTCATGGGTATCTCCCCATTTTTGCAAAATACTTACCAAAGAACTTTCCACATCAAAAAAACTGACGGTATCCACTTCACCATCCACGCCTTCAATAACTTCAAATTCTGAATCAATATCAATGGTTTCCAAACCATTTTCCAAAAAAGTGACCCAATAGTGCTTTGATGACACGTTGGTCACAACCCCTTTACCATATTCCGGATGGTCAATTCGTGACCCTATTCCCAATAATTTCATAATAGCGTTTAAATTAAAAGGGCATGGCCAAGTAATTGCCATACCTATGATTAGCGATGTCAAAAATAAGACATCCTTCAACAAAAGGAAAAGACATCACCTTCTAAAATATAGGATAGAATTAACGTAACATGAACCAAGTCGGCTTCATTTTTAGATGGCAAATGTTTACTTTAGCAAATTGTGCTATGATCAACTACGAAGAAAATATTGAGGTACGCGGAGCGAGGGTCCACAACCTTAAAAATATTGATGTTACCATCCCCAGAGAGAAACTGGTCGTAATTACCGGGCTATCTGGTAGCGGCAAGTCTTCATTGGCGTTTGACACGATTTATGCCGAAGGACAACGTCGTTATATTGAGACATTTTCGGCATATGCCAGGCAATTTTTAGGCGGCTTGGAACGCCCCGATGTCGATAAAATCGATGGACTATCCCCAGTAATTGCCATAGAACAAAAAACGACTTCTAAATCGCCGCGTTCTACCGTTGGTACAATTACAGAAGTTTACGATTTTTTGAGACTGCTCTATGCCCGTGCCGGAGACGCCTTCAGTTACAACACGGGTGAAAAAATGGTCAGCTATAGCGACGAACAAATTAAAAGCTTGATCATTGAAGCCTATATGGGCAAAAAAATCAATGTGTTGGCACCGGTGATTAAGTCACGAAAAGGCCATTATCGAGAATTGTTCGAGCAAATAGGCAAACAAGGGTTTGTGAAAGTACGTGTAGATGGTGCTTTGGTGGATATCACCAAGGGAATGAAAGTGGACCGCTACAAAACCCATGATATAGAGATTGTCATAGACCGTCTTAAAGTGGCAGAAGGTGAAGAATTTGACAAACGCCTTTCCGAGACCATACACACTGCCATGTATAGTGGCAACAATGTGTTGATGGTGCTTGAAGAAGGAAATGCAATACCACGCTATTTTAGTCGAGATTTGATGTGCCCTAGTACGGGAATCTCTTATCCAACACCCGAACCCAACACTTTTTCTTTCAATTCGCCCAAAGGCATGTGCCCCCATTGTAATGGTCTTGGCCATGTGCATGAAGTGAACGAGAAAAAGATATTTCCGAATAAAAAATTATCCATAACTGCCGGAGGTATCGCTCCTTTGGGAGAGTACAAAAAATCATGGGCATTCAGACAATTGGAAACTATTGCACAACGGTACGGCTTTGAACTGACTGATGCTTTGGATAAAATTCCGGCAGAGGCCATGGAAATTATTCTAAACGGTGGTAAAGAAAGTTTTACGGTCGACTCAAAGACCCTTGGGGTCAAACGCGAATATCGGATAGACTATGAAGGTATCGCCAATTTTATCAAGTCGCAATTTGAAGAGGCCAATTCAACTTCAATTAAACGGTGGGCCAAAGAATATATGGACAAGGTTCAATGTTCGGTCTGCGAAGGAACACGGTTGCGCAAAGAATCACTATACTTTAAAGTCGATGATAAAAATATAGCCCAACTGGCCCATATGGATATTGGCGAGTTGGCCGAATTCTTTGAGCAGCTAGATCGCACATTGGAGGGCAACCAAAAACTGATCGCTGAAGAAATAGTGAAAGAGATCCGTACACGCATTCGTTTCTTATTGGATGTTGGGTTGGACTATCTGTCTTTAAATCGCAGTTCAAAGTCACTCTCGGGCGGTGAGGCACAGCGCATTCGTTTGGCCACCCAAATAGGATCACAACTGGTGGGAGCTCTATATATATTGGATGAGCCCAGTATTGGGCTACATCAACGTGATAACGAGCGCCTTATCAAGTCTTTGATATCGCTACGTGACATTGGCAATTCGGTAATTGTGGTTGAACATGACCGCGATATGATTGAACATGCAGACCATGTCATTGATATAGGGCCGAAAGCTGGCAAACACGGCGGACAAATTATTTCGGAGGGCACGCCGGACGAGCTTAAAAACCATCAGACTTTGACCGCCGATTATATGACCGGAGTCAAAGAATTTGAAGTGCCTAGCAAACGCCGGAAAGGCACAGGAAAAAAAATTACACTGGCAGGTTGCACAGGGAACAATCTCAAAAATATCACAGTAGAATTTCCCTTGGGAAAAATGATAGGCGTTACCGGGGTTTCGGGCAGCGGCAAATCAACCTTGGTCAATGAGACCCTCTACCCTATTATGAACGCCCATTATTTTAATGGAGTCAAAAAACCAATGCCCTATACCAAAATTACCGGTCTGCAACATATTGATAAAGTCATTGATATCAACCAGTCACCCATTGGGCGTACTCCAAGGTCCAATCCGGCGACCTATACTGGTGTTTTTAGTGAAATTCGCTCCCTGTTCTCCAAAACGACCGAAGCTACCATACGAGGCTATAAACCAGGTCGATTTAGTTTTAACGTACAAGGAGGCCGCTGCGAAACCTGCATGGGCGGGGGCCTAAAAGTCATTGAAATGAACTTTCTGCCCGATGTCTATGTAGAGTGCGAAACCTGTAATGGCAAACGTTTCAATAGAGAAACATTAGAGATTCGCTATAAAGGAAAGTCTATTGCCGACGTACTTGAAATGACCATGAACGAAGCAGTAGAATTTTTTGAGAACATTCCCAAAATACACCGCAAATTGAAAACCATTGTCGACGTGGGCCTTGGTTACATTTCATTGGGTCAACAATCCACCACACTTTCTGGGGGTGAAGCACAACGTGTGAAATTGGCAACGGAACTTTCAAAACGTGACACGGGCAACACCTTTTATATATTGGACGAACCAACAACCGGCCTCCATTTTGAAGATATTAGGGTACTTATGGATGTGCTCCAAAAATTAGTTGACAAGGGAAACACCGTATTGGTCATAGAACATAATATGGACGTGATCAAAATGGTTGACCATATCATTGACATAGGTTACGAAGGAGGTCGAGGAGGCGGAATGGTCGTTGCCAAAGGAACCCCTGAACAAGTGGCAAAAGACAATAAAAGCTATACAGCAAAGTTTTTAAAGAAGGAACTTGAACCAAAATCGAAAATAACGGCCACAGCGGTCTAAAATACATACTATGCAGATGCGTAAAGAACAGCACCACAAAGGGTGGAATGAAATAAAGACCAATGATTCTTGGGCCTTATTTAAAATCATGGGAGAGTTTGTCAATGGTTTTGAAAAAATGAGCGCCATTGGACCCTGCGTATCCATTTTTGGATCAGCCAGAACAAGAACGGGCCAAAAGTATTATGATCTTGCCGTTCGCATTGCCAAAGGTCTTTCTGAAGCTGGTTATGGCATTATCACCGGTGGAGGCCCCGGAATTATGGAAGCAGGTAATAAAGGGGCGAATTTGGCCGGTGGTACCTCCGTAGGGTTAAACATTGACCTGCCGTTTGAACAGCATGACAATCCGTATATTGATCCAGACAAGAGTCTTGATTTTGATTACTTTTTTGTTCGTAAGGTCATGTTCGTAAAATACTCTCAAGGTTTCGTGGTCATGCCCGGCGGTTTTGGCACTTTAGATGAGTTGTTCGAGGCAATTACACTCATTCAAACCAATAAAATTCAACGATTTCCCATAGTTTTGGTTGGCACTACTTTTTGGTCAGGATTGATGGAATGGATACGATCCACCATGTTGTCCGAAGGGAACATTAGTGAAGGTGACCTGGATTTGATTAAAATTGTGGATACGGAACAAGAAGTTGTTGATATCATTGATGCCTTCTACAAAGGCAATACATTGAGTCCTAACTTTTAATTAAACCCTAAAATACCATTGAGAAAGCGCGGCTTTTGGCTAAGTACATTAGTAGTCCTCATAGGCTTTGCGCCTCTTATAGGCATTGCGCAGCACAGCAACGAAATCACAGCGACCATTGACAACGATTCCAAACAAGTGGAAGTGCGGCACAAATTGGTCTACGTCAATAAATCACAGACCACCCTAAGGGCAATATATTTCAATGATTGGAACAATGCCTACTCCAGCAACACCACGCCTTTGTCCAAACGCTTTGGAGAAGATTTTAATAGAAGCCTTCACCTAGCTAAAAATAAAGAACGCGGTTTTACAATTATGACCAGCGTAGTGGACGATGAGTACACTGGTTTGGAATGGTCAAGGTTTAAAGACGTGCAAGATATTGTGCGGGTTGAACTGGCCAGACCGCTGAACCCCAATGATTCCATTACCCTTTTTCTAACCTATACCCTGCAACTGCCCGACGATAAATTCACCCGCTATGGCCATGGTGCCGATGGCAGTTATTATTTGAAAGATTGGTACCTGACCCCTAACGTTTTTGACGGTGAGTGGCACCTATACTCCAACAAAGGCTTAAACGACCTTTATACAGACATTGCCGAAACCACCATCAATTTCATTTTTCCGGAAGGCCTTTATTTAGCTTCCAATTTTGAAAGCTCCCCAGTAAGTGGATTTCCCGGTGGGCAGCAATTATTATTGCGCGGTGACAATCGTAAAAACTGTGAAATCATACTCACCCCACAAAAGCAATTCACCAAGCACCAAACCCCATATTTAACAGTAACCACCGATTTGAACGGGGCAAAATATGATGAAATTTCACAGGGCATATCCATTATAAAAGTAGCGCAGTTTTTAGATGAAAATTTAGGGCAGTATCCACATTCCAACCTGTTGGTCAGCACCTTGGATTACAATAAGAATCCGCTTTACGGCCTTAACCAATTGCCGTCTTTCATCAGACCCTATGAGGAACAATTTCAGTTTGAAATGATGTTCTTAAAAACCGCTTTGAACAGTTTTCTCGAAGAGACTTTATTTTTGGATCCTCGAAAAGAACGTTGGGTAAATGATGCCATTGCCAACTATTTGATGATTCGATATGTCGAGGATAAATACCCCAATCAAAAACTTATCGGTAAACTCTCACGAATTTGGGGAGTGCGCGGATTTCATTTGGCAAAAATGGATTTTAATGAGCAGTATAACCTCTTGCAAATGCTCGCAGCTCGCAGAAACATTGACCAAGCATTGACCACGCCAAATGACTCATTGATTATTTTGAACCAAAAAATAGCCAATAGATACAAAGCCGGATTAGGATTGGCTTATTTGGCGGAATATATTGGTGAGGAACGGGTAGATAGTACCATCATAGACTTTTACAATGTGCATAAAACAAAACCTAAAACAAAGGTGGCCGATTTTAAAAGGGTACTGGCACAATGTTCAGATGATGATATTAACTGGTTTTTTGAGGAGTATGTAAGTACTAGAAACAAGATTGATTATAAAATCAAAAACCTGGTCAAAACTGAAGACTCTATCACGTTTACCTTAAAAAACAAGACCAGAACCAAAGTACCCATTTCTCTATTCGGAATTAAAAAAGATTCCGTGGTTTCCAAATATTGGTTCTCGGGCATTGATTCCTCTAAAACATTTAGTATTCCGCGTTCAGGTGAAGAACGATTGGTGCTTAACTATGATCAAAAAATTCCAGAGTTCAACCAAAGGGACAACTGGAAGACCTTAAATGGTTTCTTTTCAAGCAATAAGAAATTACAATTTCGATTTTTTCAAGATACCGAAGACCCATATTACAATCAAATATTTTATGTGCCCATTGCCAATTTCAATATCTATGATGGTGTAACACCCGGCCTTCGCATTTACAACAAAACATTTTTGGAGCGCCCATTTAGTTATGACATTGCGCCTACATATTCCTTTTTGGAACGCACCCTTGTTGGTGGTGCAAGTCTAAGATACCGCAAGTACCACGGCAAGAGTGGTCTTTACGTATCAAACTATTCCATTGGAGGGAGCACCTCGCACTTTCAAACGAACTCGCGTTTTACCACGCTCACTCCTGCCTTAAGCTTTGGCTGGCGTCCCGATGACCTTAGGTCAAACAAAAGACAGTTTTTATTGTTTCGCCATCGAAATGTGTTTAGAAACATAGATGAAGGTGTGCTCAACACCGTAAATTTAGATTTGGAAAACAATCCAGATTATAGTGTTTTCAATGTACGCTACCGAAATTCTGACAACAACATTGTCAATTATAAATCGTCTTTAATAGATTTTCAGCACTCCAGTGAATTCACCAAACTTTCGGTTGAAATGGAATATCGGAAGCTTTATGAAAGTAATCGCCAACTGAACCTAAGGTTTTATGCCGGAAAATTTATACGAAACAACACCAATTCAGACTTTTTCAGCTTTGCCCTTGACCGCCCCACCGATTATATGTTTGATCTAGGTTATTTAGGCCGCTCTGAAGACACAGGGCTTACCAGCCAACAGATCATAATCGCCGAAGGAGGGTTCAAGTCGCAATTTGCCGACCAATTTGGAAGTGATTGGATAGCCACCACAAATGCCAGCTTTAATGTTTGGCGATGGATTGAACTTTACGGCGATATAGGCCTTATTGGTGATCGCGGCGAAAGTGCGCGTTTCGTTTACGATTCGGGCATACGACTTAATCTGGTCACCGATTACTTTGAACTGTACTTTCCGGTATATTCCAACAATGGTTGGGAAATTACCCAGCCCGATTATGACAAAACCATACGTTTTATCGTGACCCTAAGCCCAAAAACACTCATCGGTTTATTCACCCGAAAATGGTTTTGATTTATTGATTCTGCAATACAACGGCATATTTAGACCACTTTTTTTAATATTTTGTTATTTCTGCCACAAAATATTAGCAATATGAAAATATATTCTTCGGTTATGAATTAGTTTAAAAGTTGCTTTTTTAGTAAATTCGCAACAATCAACACCAACTCATGAAAACGGGTCATAAAACAAGCAGTGACATTTCATTTGAAGACTTTCAAGCCCAAATACTTAGGGATTATAAAGTTGCAGTATTAAGTAGGGACTGCAGTATTTTAGGCCGAAGGGAAGTGCTAACCGGAAAAGCCAAATTTGGAATTTTTGGCGATGGCAAAGAATTGCCGCAACTGGCGATGGCCCGCGCCTTTAAAAATGGGGATTTTCGAAGCGGTTACTACCGCGACCAAACATTTATGATGGCGCTTGGCCTACTCGATGCCGAATCTTTTTTTCACGGACTATATGCCACCACCGATATAACCAAAGAGCCCATGAGCGCGGGACGTCAAATGGGCGGCCATTTCATGACCCACAGCATGAATGAAGATGGGACTTGGAGAAATCTTACACAGCAAAAAAACAGTAGCGCCGATATATCTTGTACGGCTGGTCAAATGCCCCGCTTGCTAGGGCTTGCCCAAGCCTCTAAAATTTACCGTAACATTAAAGGCCTAGAACAGAATAATTATTCTGATCATGGTAATGAAGTTGCATGGGGAACAATTGGCAATGCCAGTACCAGCGAAGGGCATTTTTTTGAGGTATTTAATGCGGCCGGAGTGCTGCAAGTACCTATGGTGATCAGTATATGGGATGATGAGTATGGAATTTCGGTCCCCGCCAAATACCACACCACTAAAAGCAATATATCTGAAATATTACAAGGCTTTCAGCGCGATGAAAACCACAAAGGCTACGAAATTTTAAGGGTCAAAGGATGGGATTATGCCACTTTGATCCATACATATGAAAATGCTGCTGATATAGCAAGGGAAGAACATGTACCGGTGATGATACATGTAACGGAGCTCACCCAACCTCAGGGCCATTCCACGTCGGGATCGCACGAACGCTATAAAGACCAAGAAAGACTGGAGTGGGAACGTGAAAACGATTGCAACAAAAGATTTAAAGAATGGATTCTAGAAAATGGTATTGCAACTGAAGAGCAGTTGAAGGCAATCGAGAAGGAGAGCAAACAAGAAGTGCGAAATGCCAAAAAAGAAGCCTGGACCCAGTTCTTGGCGCCCCACAGGGCAAAAAAGGCACAATTGGTTGCGATTCTGGGCAATGCTGCCAATGAAAGCCCTAACAGGGCATTTATTACCAAAGTCAAAAATGATTTGATTGCCATTGAGGAGCCCATCAAAAAAGATCTTGCAGCTTTGGGCAGAAAGGCTTTGCGATATATGCTAGGAGAAAATTCGAATAGTAAAAAAATCCTCGAAAATTGGATAAATGATTATTTGAAGGAAACACAGCCCAAGTACAGTTCCAATCTTTATAGCGACCTACCAAACCGCGCCACAAAAATCGATGCCATTACCCCAGAATATGATGATAATGCCGAGCTGGTTGATGGTCGAATCATATTAAGGGATAATTTTGACGTGCTGTTCGACAAATACCCAAACGCCCTTGTCTTTGGCGAAGACACCGGAAATATTGGTGACGTAAACCAAGGCCTCGAAGGACTTCAAAAAAAATATGGTGAATTGCGAATCTCCGATACCGGTATTCGTGAAGCCTCAATTATTGGCCAGGGCATTGGTTTAGCCATGCGTGGGTTGAGGCCTATAGCCGAAATTCAATATTTGGATTATATTATGTACGGTCTTCAAACCTTAAGTGATGATTTAGCTACGTTAAGGTATAGAACTGTAGGTAAGCAGATTGCGCCTATGATTATTCGTACTCGCGGGCATCGCCTTGAAGGCATTTGGCATTCGGGATCACAAATGGGCGGCTTAATTCATATGCTTCGTGGCATTTATATTTTGGCACCTCGAAATATGACCCAAGCTGCTGGTTTTTACAACACACTCATGAAAAGCCACGAACCTGCACTGGTTATTGAAAGCCTCAATGGTTATCGCTTAAAAGAGCCCAAACCCAACAATCTAGGTGCTTTTTGCACACCTATCGGTATTGTTGAGACAATGAAAAAAGGTGAAGACATAACACTGCTATCGTATGGTTCTACCCTGCGTATTGTGCAAAAAGTGGCTGAAGACCTTCAACAAGTGGGTATAGATGCAGAAGTCATTGATGCCCAATCTTTATTGCCTTTCGATAATAATCATGATGTTTTAAAAAGTATTCAAAAAACCAATAGATTGTTGATTATAGATGAAGACGTACCTGGTGGTTGCTCTGCCTATTTATTGCAAGAATTACTTGAAAAACAAGGTGCATACAAATATTTGGATAGTGCACCCGCGACCCTTACTGCAAGATCTCACAGACCAGCGTATGCCACCGACGGTGATTATTTCTCCAAGCCCAATGAAGAAGATATTTTCGAAAAGGTTTATGAAATTATGCATGAAGTCGATCCAAGTAATTTTCCTAAACTACGTTAAACCCTAAATAACATTATGAACAAGAACAACTCGCAAACTTTTTCCCTTAAATATGTTTTGCTAATGGTGACCTTACTGGTGTCAAGTATTGGCATTGCCCAAAACACCGTTCAATTATCAGATTTCAATTTTCTGGATAATACCGATTGGAATGGCAAATTAATGTACATCAACTACTCAGATGGCCGAGAAGTTGTTATAGACGCGGATTTAAGCATTCGTATTGAAAAGAAAAAATTGATTTTTGAAAGTAAATACCCCAAAGAACCAAAAGCCAATGACAAAAGCATTATAAAAATAAGCGATGATGGTACCCAATTTGGCAAAGAAACAGTGACAGTTTTTAAAAACGACCCTTCAAATGGCCGTTTAATGATGATTACAACAAGTGAGGGCAAAGACAATAACCAAATGGCGATGTTCATCAAGACTTACGATTTTAATGGCGATAAAGCGATAATAACCAAAGAGGTTCAATACGCTGGGGCTGGAGAACGATTTATTCGCAATAAATACAGCTATACCAAATTGTGATTTGGTGTATCTTAATAAGTTGTACTTTCCTAAAATTGAATGTACTGGATATTCAAACTAAGGTCATTGCTTTAAGGAATCAACAGTTTTTGAAGAATATTTCAATGTATTCTCATATTTTATCATAAAATTGAATAATTTAGTAAGAATTAATATCCCCCAACTAATGAAAAATAGTGCAATGAGCCACATTGGGCTCGCGTTTTTGCGGATCGTTGCTTCTGGATTGATGATGACGCACGGTTTCCCAAAATTCCAAAAACTTCTTTCAGGTAATTTTGAATTTGCCAATCCTTTGGGTATTGGTGAAGCACCATCTTTATTTTTAGCCGTGATTGGAGAATTTATAGCGCCCATATTGATTATTGTGGGTTACAAAACACGGTTTGCCGCCATTCCCGTTATCATTACCATGTTGGTAGCGGCTTTTATTGTGCATGCCGCCGATCCTTTCGGCAAAAAAGAATTTGCCTTGCTTTACGCTGTTATGTTCACTGCGATTTTAATTTTGGGACCAGGAAAATACAGTTTGGATAAAAAGTAAATTAGAAAATTGCTGCCAACAATTCTTTCAACAAATCGGAATGGGGAACGTTTTGTGAACCCACTCCTTTTCCTTTCATGTCCAGTTCACGTAGATTAGAGATAATGGCGCTTATTTCTTTCATGGAGTAATTGCGTGCCGCTGATTGGTACTCCCCCACAAAATAAGGGTTAATGCCTAGTTTTTGAGCCACGGAACGAGGTGAATGGTCTGCCATTCCATGATAGAGCAAAAGCTGAACAAAAAAATTGTTCAACAAACTAATGGTCACCAAAAAGGGATTTTCTTTCGGGTTTTGCGAAAAATAATTGACAATTCTGCTCGCTTTTAATGCATCTTTTTCTCCTATCGCCTTTTTGAGCTCAAAATTGTTGAAGTCTTTACTTATACCAATATGTTTCTCTATGTGCGCGGGAGTAATCTCGGTCTGTTTTTCAATGACCAAAAAAAGTTTCTCCATTTCATTGTTGATTTTGCTCAAATCATTGCCCAAATAATCAACCAACAAAGCTGCAGACTTAGGCGATATGGAATATCCTTTCCCTTTCGTAAAACGACGAATCCAATCGGCCACTTGGTTATCGTAAAGTTTCTTGCTTTCAAATAGTACCCCATTCGCCCTAACGGCTTTATACAATTTCTTGCGTTTGTCCAATTTTTTATACTTGTAACATATAACCAAAATTGTGGTGGGCTGCGGATTTTCCACATACTTCACCAATTGTTCAATGGTGCGTGAAAGACTCTGCGCTTCTTTTACAATGACAACTTGATGTTCGGCCATCATGGGAAATCGCTTTGCATTGGAAACAATGTCATCAATACTGGTATCCCTTCCGTAAATGGTCATTAGATTAAACCCGCGTTCCGCTTCATCAAGGACCTTGTCTGCAAGGTATTCAGCAATACGATCAATATAATAGGGCTCCTCTCCCATTAAAAAATAGATAGGCTTAAATTCCCTGTTCTTAATACTATTGATTATATTTTTGACTTCTTCCATTTAAAATAAATGATCAACTTTGGGGCATGGTCCCGCTTCGCTTTCCCAAATATGAATTTCGGTTTAAAAATACCGAAAATAGCACCTATATATTTGATGTGATCCGTAAAAAATTTGTCAAACTACAGTCCGAAGAATGGGTTCGCCAGCATATGTTGCATTTTTTGCTCCATACCAAGCAGTACCCCAAGAGTTTGGTTAATGTTGAAAAACAAATTATTATTCATGGGCTTCGAAAACGCTATGATATTATTATTTACAATACCGATGGTAGCATACATACCTTAGTTGAGTGCAAGGCTCCTCAAATAAATATTTCACAAGAAACTTTTGATCAAATTGCCATTTACAATTTAGACCTAAAAGCTGAATATTTGATTGTGACCAATGGTATTGCCCATTTTTACTGCCAAATGGACCATGAGGCTGAAAAATATACTTTTCTGAATGAATTTCCTGATTTTAGGCGTTAATTTGCAGCCGTTTTGAAACTTGCCATCGTCATACTAAATTGGAATGGGGCCAAATTGCTTGCTCAATACCTCCCATCACTTGTTAAGTATTCGCCAACAGCGGATATTTATGTGATAGACAATGCCTCGACCGATGACTCCTTAAAAGTTCTCGAAAACCAGTTTCCTTCCATAAGTGTCATAAAAAACTCTAAAAATCTAGGTTTTGCCGGTGGCTATAACGAGGGATTAAAATCTGTAAAGGCCGATGTTTATTGTCTTTTGAATTCTGATGTTGAAGTGTCTCCAAATTGGATACAGCCTGTAATGGAGCTTTTTCAAAAAATGCCCAAAGTGGCAATTGTGCAGCCAAAAATATTGGATTTGAAAAATCCCCACTATTTTGAATATGCTGGTGCTGGAGGAGGTTTTATTGATAAGCTGGGTTATCCTTTTTGTCGCGGACGAATTTTTCAAACCTTGGAAAAAGATGAAGGGCAATATGATGACACTACAGAAATTTTTTGGGCCACTGGTGCTTGTATGTTTATAAAGTCATCGGTCTTTTGGAGTTTGGAGGGATTTGATCCAGAGTATTTTGCCCATCAAGAAGAAGTAGACCTTTGCTGGCGCGCGAAAAATGATGGCCATTTGGTATATTATATGGGCCAAAGCAAGGTATACCATTTGGGTGGATCCACCTTGAGCAACGCCAATCCACATAAAACCTATCTCAATTTTAGAAATTCGCTCTATTCGATCACTAAAAATTTGCCACGCAGAAATGCCTTGCCCCTTATTTTTATTCGCTTGTTATTGGATGGCGTCGCCGCGTTTCGCTTTTTGCTGCAATTGAAACCAAGACATGGTTGGTCTATTTTTAAGGCGCATTTGAGCTTTTACTATAATTTCAGAAAAATGTACCACAAAAGGGAAAAAGCCAATTTTATATTAAATTACTACCCCGTGAAGTCCATAGTATGGTCTTATTTCGTAAATCAAGAGAAAAAATTTAACATTTTAGTAAAAGATTAACGAGAGTCAAATCAACAAGCCTTGCTTTTTATATAATTTTGGCTCAAATTTAAAAGAAACCTAATCCCTCTAAGTATTTATATTTAAAATTATGAAAAAACTCATTTTAGGATCAATGGCAATCGCCATCTTACTATCTTCATGTGTTTCTCAAAAGAAATACGCAGAACTAGAAGCCAAACAAAAAGAAACCCAAGATTTGTTGAATTCAGCCAGTATCAAGTTGAATACTTGTTTGGAAGAAAAAGCATCGGCCACCTCAAAAATGGACGCATTGGCAGAACAAAACGCTTTCTTAAGAGCCAACAATCAAGAATTGATCAACAATATGGGTGACTTGACTACCCTTACTGCCAAAGGTGCAGAAAACCTTGAAAAATCATTGGAAAGCCTTCAAGAGAAAGATTTGACTATTCGCAAACTCCAAAATGCAGTAACAAGACGTGATTCTGTCAATTTGGCCTTGGTTCAGAGCTTAAAAGGAGTTTTGGGCAACCTTGATGATGAAGATATTGAAATCAGTGTTGAGAAAGGCGTAGTCTTTGTATCTATTTCTGATAAATTATTGTTCAGAAGTGGAAGCTATAACGTAAATAATGCGGCCAAGGCTGTACTTGGTAAAGTGGCCAAAGTAGTGAACAACAAACCAGATTTTGAATTTATGGTTGAAGGCCATACAGATGATGTGCCCTATAATGGAGGAGTGTTATTGGACAACTGGGACCTAAGTGCCAAAAGGGCAACTTCTGTTGTTCGTATTTTACAGAATGATTTTGGTGTAGATCCTGCCCGTATGACTGCAGCGGGAAGAAGTTACTATGTACCATTGGTCAGCAACGATTCTGCTGCCAATAAAGCTAAAAATAGAAGAACTCGTATTGTGGTGCTACCAAAATTAGATCAGTTCTACAGCATGATAGAAGAGGGTATGAAAGATCCAGCGATCAAGTAATTCCCAAAACTTCAAAAAATATGAAGAGCGGCCTTTGGGCCGCTTTTTTTATTATAACTCTATAGATCCTTTACCTTCCCTTAATACGATGGGTTCGCCTTCAGAAAGGTCAATTACAGTAGATCCCACATTGCCCCCATATCCGCCATCAACGACAACATCAACCAAATTTTGCCATTTCTCATAAATGAGTTCTGGGTCTGTGGTATATTCCAAAACATCATCTTCATCATGAATGGAGGTTGAAACGATAGGGTTGCCCAAAGCAGTAACAAGTGCTCTGGCAATATTATTATCCGGTATACGAATACCTACAGTCTTCTTTTTTTTGAAATCTTTTGGAAGGTCATTGCCCCCTGGCAATATAAAAGTATAAGGGCCGGGCAGAGTTCGTTTTAATATCTTGAAAGTACGGTTATCAATTTGTCGTACATAGTCCGATAGATTGCTTAAATCGGCACAGATGAACGACCAGTTCGCTTTATCCAGCTTTATCCCTTTAATTCGCGCTATCTTCTCCAACGCCTTTGATTTGGTTATATCACAACCAAGCCCATATACGGTATCTGTTGGATAAATGACCAGTCCCCCTTTTCGCAATACATCAACGACTTCTTGTATTTGCTTGGGGTTGGGGTTTTCTTCGTATAATTTGATCAATTTAGCCATGACGAAGGGTTTTCGTTATCCTATTTTAAAAGCTTTTATCTTCAACTGTTAAAAATATCATTTTGAGAGTACCTCAAGCTTGGCAAAACGCAATAATAATTTTTTGATATCGCCTTTTTCAAATTTGATTTCAGCCTTTTTATCATTGCCTACGCCTTCAATCTTTAATACTTGGCCTCTGCCAAAACGGGTATGGTTGACCAGCGCCCCTTCTGCTAAATTGACGTCGATGACATTGGTGTTTTGGGAAGGACTAGAAATGGCGGGCTTTAGTTTTCTTAGCTTGCGCAATTGATTTTCATTCGGCCTACCTACTGTTGGGGGAGCTCCATTAACTGGCTTGACCTGTCGTAATTTTGTTTTATCAACATCGCCAAAAATATTGGCATCGATCAAAGATTTATAACGATAACCGTCATTTACGGGCGTTAAATTTTCAACATATTGCGCTTCTATTTCCTCCAAAAAGCGACTTGGCTCTGCATCTATAAGTTTACCCCAACGATACCTATTTTGAGTATATGTCAAATAGGCCTGCTTTTCGGCACGCGTCAAGGCCACATAGAATAATCGTCGCTCTTCTTCAAGTTCGCTTCTTGTACTCATGCTCATGGCCGACGGAAATAAATCTTCTTCCAGCCCTACTATATAAACAAAAGGAAACTCCAATCCCTTAGCCAGGTGAATGGTCATTAAAGCCACTCGATCATCATCACCAGTGTCTTTATCCAAATCTGTGGCCAGGGCTACATCTTCCAAAAATTCCGATAGGCCACCTGTGGCATCGGCCAATTCTTTTTGCCCTTCAACAAAATCTTTGATACCGTTGAGCAACTCTTCTATATTTTCCATACGGGCAATGCCTTCAGGCGTACCGTCCTTTTTGAATTCCAAAAGAAGCCCGGTTTTTTTGGCAACTTGTTCCGCCATGGTAAAGGCATCAGCGTTTTCATTCATGATCTGAAAACTTTTGATCATAGTGACAAAATCTTCCAATTTTCGCTTGGTTCCCGAATTTATCTTAAGGTCTATTTTTGAGAGGTTTTCAATAACTTCAAAAATAGAACGCCCATAATGGTTGGCAGCAACAACCAGTTTGTCAATTGTGGTTTGACCAATGCCACGTGC
>JABDND010000182.1 GCA_013001145.1 Croceitalea sp.
ACCATATACTTCGTAAAGAAAAGACGCAAGGCTGTCCATGTGTTCAGTGATAAAAGCATGTTTGTTTTCTACTTGACCGGCCAAATACTCGAGTATGGCAAATTGACACTCCTTTTCGTTGGGATGGTTGATAAACTGCAAGAGCGATATCAAAAAAATGACCACCTCATTGCTCTTTAGCAGCAGGGCTTCTGCAGAGATAATAGGGATGCTCTGATTCGATAAAAAATCGGCAATCAGAACGCCATTTTTGTTGTCACGCACCAAAATACAGATATCTGAATAATCATAACCTTGGGCCCTGATTTTGTTGATACGCTCTAAAATTGCTATACATTGTGGGTGAATTTCGGCCTCTTTGTCAATTTCTAAAAAAGATATTTCTATAAAGCCGCCAATTTTATTATTGGTCATTTGCTGATTGCCCTCTTCAAAAAGTTTTTGATATACACTATTGCTCAATTTAGCCGCGGCATGCATGAAAAAACCATTGTTGAACTCAATAATTTTACTATGGCTGCGCCAGTTTTTATCCAATAGTTGAACGTTTGGTGCAATTGCAAATGGATTTGTTTTGTTCAAACTGAGATTCAACAACTGTTCGGCCTCACCGCCACGCCACCTATAGATGGCTTGCTTAACGTCTCCCACCAAATAGAGGGAACCTTGCTCGCCTTGTTCATTTTCGCCCTCCAAGGCATTGGCAATTAAGGGCACTAGGTTTTCCCATTGCATTTTAGAAGTATCTTGAAACTCGTCAATGAAATAATGGCGAAAGCGCTCTCCCAACCTCTCATAAATGAACGGGACAGGTTGATTTTTTATTTCGGCAGAAATCAAAATATTAAAATTTGAAATCGTCAAGGTGTTTTGCTCTTCTTGAATGTTTTTGATCTCTTTGGATATTTCATTCAAAATGGTCATGGGCACAATATTCTTATAACTCTTTGAGTAAAAGACTTGTTTATAGAAGATGGTGCGTAATTCTTCAAAAAGCCTGCTCACTTTGGGTCTAATGTTTTCAATGGTATCTTGTATGTTGGCAGAGCTGTTCTTTGTATATAATTGAGCGCCCATAATATCTTGTTTCCATTTAGCCTTAAAGTCAATATTGGCACCCCGTTCAAGTATCTGTAGCATAAACTTGGGTAAATATTGGCTATAAAAATCACCATGTTCCAATCCATTGGCGTCGATAATATGCAAAATCTGTTGGGCATGCTTTTTTAGTGCTGTCGTGTTTTGGGTTATTTTAGCTTGAAGAATTTTCTGCAA
Organism: Croceitalea sp.; assembly: GCA_013001145.1. Classification (GTDB taxonomy): domain Bacteria; phylum Bacteroidota; class Bacteroidia; order Flavobacteriales; family Flavobacteriaceae; genus Croceitalea. The sequence continues at coordinate 1,276 of JABDND010000182.1, forward strand.
ATTGATAAAATCTGAAGTCGTTTTACCCATTAAATTTTGCAGATGGGGGATATGACTTTCCACAAATAAACTCTTCCCCATTTTATTGAGGTCCAATGCAATGTTCCAACTTTTGTCGTCATCTATTTTTTCGAGGGCAAAATCAATCAATAACCTAGTTAGTTCTTGTTGTTTTCCGGCTTTGTTGAGCACTCTACTTACAGCTTGGTCCGTAAGTGTAATGATATCAAGGTCCACTTCAAAGTTTTGTGCTATTTTTAAGTCTTTCGCGAAAGTCCGGATTATTCTATGGGTAAACTTGTCAATGGTAAGTACTTCAAAAAAGGCATAGTTGTGAAGTATATCTTTTAAAGTGTCTTTAGAAAGGGATTTTAATTTTTCTGGGGTATAATCAAATTTAATTTTGATTTCTTCAAACATGGTGCGACTTCCCAGGGGCACTTGTGGCATACTAAAGTCATGCAGGCTCTTTAAAATACGCTGCTTCATTTCGCCCACGGCCTTATTGGTAAAGGTTATGGCCAACATTTGCCTATATTTTTGCCGTGATTTTGGCGCTAGAATAAGGCTCAAGAAGTTTTTGGTAAGCTGATATGTTTTACCAGAGCCCGCGGATGCGTTGAAAATATTGAATCCTTCTGTAATCACCGTTTTATCGCAAATTACACATTCTTTACTATCTTGTTAACATATCTTTATCGGAAAATGTTTCTCTAAAACCGTATTTTTGAGAATCAAATTACTAATCTAAAAAACTTAAAAATCATGGCTTTTACCTTGCCCAAGTTACCTTATGCATATAATGCTCTCGAACCTAATATTGATGCACGCACAATGGAAATACACCATACCAAGCATCATAACGGCTATACAACTAAACTAAATGCGGCGATAGCTGGAACTAAACTCGAAAATAAAAGCATTGAAGATATGATGACCAATCTTGATATGTCAAATGAAGCGGTCAGAAACAATGGCGGTGGCTTTTACAATCACTGTCTTTTTTGGGAGGTTATGTCGCCCAATGGCGGTGGCAATCCAACTGGAAATTTGGCCGATGCCATAAATCAAGCATTCGGTTCTTTTGAAAGCTTTAAAGAACAGTTTTCTGCTGCAGCCGGCTCTCGTTTTGGTTCTGGTTGGGCCTGGCTTTGTGTTCATAAAGGGGGGAAGTTGGAAATTTGTTCCACACCCAATCAAGACAATCCCTTAATGCCCAATACAGGTTGTGGGGGTTATCCTATCTTGGGATTGGATGTTTGGGAACACGCTTATTATTTGAATTATCAAAATAGGAGGCCTGACTATATATCTGCATTTTTCAATGTCATTAATTGGGAAAAGGTGTCTAAATCTTATACAGAAAACATGTAAAATGTAATGATATAAAATAAAAAGCGGGGCTTTATAGCTCCGCTTTTTTTGTTCTAAAACCAGATATTTTTATATAGAAAAGGGCGGGGAAGTCCCCACCCTTTTCGTCCCAAATCTTACCATAAACTTAACCTACTTATGCTATGGCAGGACTAAATTACTGGTATTGTGGCAAATAACAAAGAATTTTTAAGAATTTTTTGAATTAATAACGGCAACAAAATCAATGGTTTTGATAAAACGTTGGCAGTCAAACATAAAGAAGGCGGAACATAGTCCGCCTTCTTTCCCCAAATCTTACCATGAACTTAACCTACTTATGCTATGGTTCTCCAAATGTATTCTAACCATTATGATTGAGAAAAGCTTTTAGACAAAAGCCCCTTAAAATGGTTGAAAGGACCCAAAGAACCTTAAGGATTATAAAGCTTAAAGAAAAGTAGTACACGTATTGAAGAAAGATATAATTGACTTTGTCGAATAGCCATAAATAAAAAAGGTGGAGAAGTCTCCACCTTTTTTGCCCCAAATCTTACCATGAACTTAACCTACTTATGCTATGGCAAGCCCTAATATAATTCTGTTAAAATACTGGTGCTCAAAAAGACGTTGAATTGTCATATTTGTCGTTGAAATACATTTTGAATAAGATAAACTGCACAATCTAATAAGCGCGTTGATTTTTGCCCTCATAAAAATTAATGAATGCCCTGTTCACTACACGGTTTCCACCTGGGGTAGGATAATTGCCTGTAAAGTACCAATCACCTAAATTATTGGGACAGGCTTGATGTAGGTTTTCAATGGTTTGATAAATTATTTTGACATCCGCACGCAATTCTTTAGGGCTTAAAAGCGCTGCAATTTTATCAGATAATTGATCGGCCGTAAAAGGGGCGTACAGTTCTTTCACATAATTGACCACTTCGGCATCTTTGGTATTTAATTGTAGAAGGCACTTATCATAGATTTCTTTGGTAATATGTTCCGTGCCGGCATCTTTATGAAGCGCCAATGCGGCTCTAAAGGCAACAAAATCTTCCAGTTTCGCCATATCGATGCCATAACAGTCCGGGTAGCGAATTTGTGGAGCAGAGGAAACCACAACAATTTTTTTGGGCGATAGGCGATCGAGCATTCTTAAAATGCTTTTTTTCAATGTGGTACCTCTTACAATACTGTCGTCAATAATGACCAAATTATCGTTTTCCTTTACCGATCCGTATGATATATCATAAACGTGGGTGACCAAATCGTCCCTATTACTATCTTGAGTAATAAAGGTCCGCAACTTTGCATCTTTTATGGCCACTTTTTCAATTCTTGGACGTACATCTAATATTTTGTGTAGCTCTTCCTTGGTAATTGTATTGCCCAATGCCAGAATCTGCTCTTCTTTTTTATTGTTGAGGTAATTCTGAGCCTCTTTAATCATACCAAGAAAAGAGGTTTCGGCCGTATTGGGTATGTAGGAGAACACGGTATTCAAAATATCGCTGTCTATAGCTTTCAAGATTTCAGGGAAAACCAATTTGCCCAATAGCTTTCGTTCTTGATAAATTTCTTTATCACTGCCTCGTGAGAAGTATATACGCTCAAAGGAACAGGCTTTACGTTCTGTGGGTTCTAAAATTTGTTTAAACGAGACCGTGCCATTTTTTTTGACTATGATTGCTTTACCTGGATCCAGCTCTTTTACTTGATCATACTTAACATTAAAAACGGTTTGAATTACGGGTCGCTCTGAAGCCACGACCACAATTTCATCATCTTGATAATAATAACTGGGCCTTATACCTGCCGGATCTCGCAACAAAAATGCATCTCCATGGCCCAATAGACCACCCATTGCATAACCACCATCCCAATTTTTGGCCGCTTTCCTTAACACCTTGGCGACATTGAGCCTTTCGGCAATAAGGGGGGAAGCCTCTCTTTTATTATAGCCTTCTTTTTTTATTTGCTTGTAAAGCTTGGCAACCGCATCATCCAAAAAGTGTCCAATTTTCTCCATAACCGTAACTGTATCTGCCATCTCTTTGGGATGTTGGCCCAATTCCACAAGATTGCCGAACAACTCGTCAACATTGGTCATGTTGAAATTACCAGCTACGATGAGATTACGGTGCATCCAATTGTTTTGCCTTAAAAAAGGATGCACACTTTCAATACTGTTTTTGCCAAAAGTGCCGTAGCGTACGTGGCCCAAAAGTACTTCGCCTATATAAGGAATGTGCTTTTTCTGAAGCTTTACATTATTGGCATAAGTGGGGTTGCGTGAAATTTCGGTATTGATACGATTGTTGATCTGCCTAAAAATATCTTGTATGGGCTGCTGCTCAATGGAACGAACCCTGCTCATGTATCGCTCACCAGGCTCCATATCTAATTTAATACTTGCGAAACCTGCACCATCTTGACCCCTGTTGTGCTGTTTTTCCATCATCAAGTACATTTTGTTCACCCCGTAGAACGCAGTGCCATATTTTTCTTGATAATATTCAAGGGGTTTTAACAACCTTATTAAAGATATTCCACATTCATGTTTGATGGCGTCACTCATAGAGGGCAAAATAAAATACCTTGAAACATTCAGGGTATGGGGTTTATTCTAATTCAATATTAAATTGTGTCAAAGCCGCAAATTGTCGCAATCTTTTGCTTATTTCTGTTTTGGTCAAATTCTGCATGCGTTCGGTTCCAAATTTTTCAACACAAAATGAAGCAAGGTTTGAACCTTGAATCACTGCGTTTTTCAAATTTTCAAATGATGTGTTTTCAGTTGCCGTCAAATAGCCTGCAAAACCTCCGGCAAACGTATCACCGGCACCGGTTGGGTCAAAGACCTCTTCCAAAGGCAAAGCCGGAGCAAAAAAGATATTGTGCTTGTGAAATAACAGTGCTCCATGCTCACCTTTTTTAATGACCACATACTTGGGGCCCATGGCATGAATTCTTTCAGCTGCTTTGACCAACGAGTACTCATTGGTCAACTGTCGCGCCTCTTCGTCATTAATGGTAATTACATCTATTTTGGTGATTACTTCCTTTAATTCCTCCAAACTATTGTCCATCCAAAAATTCATAGTGTCCAATACGATTAATTTGGGTCGCATGTTCATTTGATTGATGACGCTCATTTGAATGGATGGGTGCAAATTACCCAGCATGACTACATCTGCATCTTTGAAGTTTTCAGGGACAACCGGCTTAAAATCTGCCAGGGTATTTAGCTCGGTAACCAAGGTATCTCTGCTATTGAGATCATTGTGATATTTACCTTTCCAATAAAAAGTTTTGCCACCTTGCACAATTTCAACTCCCGAAATATCAATATTACGCTCCGTGAGCAGGTCTAGATATTCTTGCGGAAAATCATCACCTACAACAGAAACTATAGCAGAAGAAACATCAAATTTTGAGGCGGCCAAACCAATGAAAGTTGCAGCGCCACCTAAAATTTTATCTGTTTTGCCAAAAGGAGATTCGATTGCGTCAAAAGCAAGGGTGCCGACAATTAGAAGTTTGCCCATTTATTGAAATTTGCTGCAAAGATACCTTATTTAAAAGAACTATTTTCTACCAAAATCTGCAGGAATTTCACCCCAGGCTTTGGTCTCCCATTTTACAATTGGTGTATCGTATAAATTGTTCTCCAACCATGCTTCGGCGCGGGCAATAAGCTTAAAAACCGTTTTATTTTTTGCATTGGGCTTTAATTTTGTCCCGCACTTTTTTTTTCGCACCCAGCCAATGGCAATTCGGGAGTCGGAATAAATGATACGGTCACTTTTTTGTTGCTTTAAAAATGCAAGCCCATGAACCAATGCCAAAAATTCGCCTATATTATTGGTACCTTGTTTAAAAGGGCCTTGTTTGAACAATCTCTTTTTGGTTTTAGTGTCAACGCCTTGATACTCCATGATTCCAGGATTTCCACTCGAAGCTGCATCAACTGCGATAGAATGCATATTTGGCTCACCGATTTTTAGAATTTCTTCTGGAGTAAGACTTGGCTTGCCCTTTTTTGAACCCTTATATTCCAAATAATTGCCGTTAAATGCTTTTTTGGCTTCTTCAAAGCTATAAAATGATTTGTATTGGGCTCCCTTTACACCTGTAATCTGGGCCTTGCAGTCATCCCAAGAATCAAATATACCCGGATGTTTACCTTTCCATACAACATAAAACTTTGGTTTTTTAGCCATGGCCCAAAAGAATTTTTTCAATCACCTTTGGAAAATGCTCATATTCAAGGGCGTGTACCTTATTTGCAATGTCATGAATTGAGTCATTTTTAGAAAGCGAAACTTTGGCTTGATGAATAATTGCTCCTTCATCGTAATTTTCATTGACATAGTGAATTGTAATGCCCGTCACTTTCTCAAAATTGTTTTTTACCGCTTCATGAACTTTAACACCATACATTCCCTTACCGCCATATTTTGGAAGTAAAGCAGGGTGGATATTGATTATTTTGTTTTTGAAGTCTTTAATAAAGTCTTTGGGAATCTTCCATAAAAAACCGGCGAGTACAATTAAATCAGGTTTCAAAGAATTCATGACTCCTGCGACAACCCCGTCTTCAAAGGCCATTCTATTGAAATAAAGAGCGGGCTTTTTTAAAAAAGCACAACGTTTTAATACCCCAGCATCGCTTTTGTTGGTTAGCACAGCACTAACTTCCACATTAGCGTTGTTTTCAAAATATTTGATAATATTCTCGGCATTGGAACCCGCCCCAGAGGCAAAGATGACAATCTTCTTCATTAATTATTATTGGCGTATTAACACGATTGTAATGGCAACAAAAGTAACCTGAGTTAGATTAAAATAGTAATTTACAGTACATTTTATCGACAATTGGTATATTTAAACCAAAGTTTTATATTTTTGCCAACGATTAAATTATTAAAACCGATATAACTATGTCAGACATTGCATCAAGAGTAAAAGCCATCATCGTTGATAAATTAGGGGTTGATGAGAATGAAGTTGTACCTGAAGCTAGTTTCACAAACGATTTGGGAGCAGATTCCTTGGACACTGTTGAACTTATCATGGAATTTGAAAAAGAATTTGATATTCAAATACCAGACGACCAAGCAGAAAACATTGCTACGGTTGGCCAAGCGATAAGCTATATAGAAGAAGCAAAGTAATTTTATGATATTTTACTAAAGTTTTCAAATTATCCATGTGGTAATCATCCACATGGATAATTTTTTTTAATTTAAAGCTAATTTGGTTAAAATAGGGATCTATGCAATTAAAACGAGTTGTCGTTACCGGTCTCGGTGCCTTGACACCGATTGGCAATAATATCAATGATTATTGGGATGGTTTGAAGAATGGGAAAAGCGGCTCGGCACCCATTACTTATTTTGATACAGAAAAGTTCAAGACCAAATTTGCCTGCGAACTCAAAAATTTTAATGCCGAGGATCATTTTGATCGCAAAGAAGCTCGAAAGCTGGATAGGTTTGCACAATATGCCTTGGTATCTTCAGATGAAGCCATTGTAAACGCAGGACTTGATCTTGAAAAAATCGATAAATTTAGAGTAGGGGTCGTTTGGGGCGCCGGTATTGGAGGCCTCGAAACCTTTCAAAACGAAGTCATTGGTTTCGCTGAAGGCGATGGTACACCTAGATTCAACCCATTCTTTATTCCGAAAATGATAGCAGATATAGCCCCTGGCAATATTTCTATAAAACATGGGTTTATGGGACCCAATTACACCACAGTTTCTGCTTGTGCATCGGCGGCAAACGCAATGATAGATGCTCTTAATTATATTCGATTGGGCCATTGCGATGTGGTTGTCACAGGAGGAAGTGAAGCTGCTGTGACCATGGCCGGCATGGGAGGGTTCAATGCCATGCACGCGCTGTCAACCCGCAATGAAAGTCCAGAGACTGCTTCCAGACCATTTGATGCTACAAGAGATGGTTTTGTTTTGGGGGAGGGTGCAGGTGCTCTTATTTTAGAAGAGTACGAGCACGCAAAAGCACGAGGCGCAAAAATTTATGCAGAGGTTTTGGGCGGCGGCCTTTCAAGTGATGCCTACCATATGACTGCGCCACATCCTGACGGAATCGGAGTTGTAAAGGTCATGGAAAACTGCCTAAACAATGCCGGACTAAAGCCAGAAGATGTTGATGCCATAAATACTCATGGTACCTCGACCCCGTTGGGCGATGTCGCAGAACTAAAGGCAATTTCCAATGTATTTGGAGAACATGCCCAAAAAATCAATATCAATTCGACCAAATCCATGACTGGGCATTTATTGGGTGCAGCAGGTGCCATTGAAGCCATTGCCTCTATTTTGGCCATGGAACATGGTTTGGTGCCACCAACGATCAACCATAGCACAGTAGACCCCAATATAGACCCATCTTTGAATCTAACCTTAAACAAGGCACAGAAAAGAGAGGTAAAGGTGGCCATGAGCAACACATTTGGCTTTGGAGGTCACAACGCCTGCGTATTGTTCAAAAAAATCGATTAGTCCAACAAATGAAATTTGCTTCCAAAATATTTAATTCCCATCCGAAATCGGATGGGGATTTTTTTTTGGGAATAAAAAAAATCTTGGGTTTTAAACCCAAAAACCTCAATGTTTACAAAAAGGCATTTTTACATCGTTCATTGAACAAAAGAGACCACAAAGGGAACCCTATGAACTATGAACGCTTGGAGTTTTTGGGTGATGCCATGTTGGGGACCATTATTTCAAAACATTTGTACAAGGTGGTTCCAGAAGGAGATGAAGGATACCTTACCAAAATGCGCTCAAAAATTGTGAGTAGAAAGCACCTGAACGAACTGGGCAAAGATTTGAAACTACTTGATTTTGTTGAGAGTAGAATACCCAAGTCACATTTTGGAGAAAACATACATGGCAACGTTTTTGAGGCTTTGGTTGGAGCTATTTATTTGGACCGCGGGTATGAATATTGCGAAAAATTCATCAACAAACGGGTCATTAAGCCCTATGTTGACATTGAACAGCTCGAAGGAAAAGTAATCAGCTATAAAAGCCTGGTCATAGAATGGTGCCAGAAACAGAAAAAACAGTTTCACTATGAGGTATATGAAGATACGGGCAATGATATCTTAAAACACTTTGCGGTTAAATTGTCCATAGGTGATAAAATACAGGCAAAAGCCAGGGCAACGTCGAAGAAAAAGGCCGAAGAGAAAGCCTCTAAAAGAGCCTATTTTGCCCTGCAGGATAAAATTAGCAACGGATAATTCGCATTCCATCAGCTACTCAAACGATTTCGTATATCTAATTTGTCTCTAATGCATTGCATACACTAGGCTAGTTTAGGTTTAAGCAGTATATTTACAATTCGCACAAATTTAATGGTAACAACGCATAAGATATCTGCTGAGTTATATGACAACACCTATAAACTCATTGCTTTGCACAGTGGGTTGACAAGTTATACAATGGCATATAACATTAATAAAGTCGTGAACATCAAGCTTAAAAGATGTTTTGAAGACCTAGATGTTGCCCAAATTGATTTTCCAATTTATGAATGGCGTGACGAAGTGACGGAAACCACATGGACCTTGTTGGGCAATACCATAAAGATTGAAGAGCAGAGCGAGTCGTATGGACTGTTTCAAGATAAAACAAACATTAGAACCCATCATTTGATTGAGGAACGCAAAGAAGTGGATTATTTTCTAAAAATTGAAACTGAAGAAGAGTCGGTCTTATCACAAACGGTGCAGCTGTTGAAAAGTATTCCGCAGATAGTTACGGCCTATAGCATTGAAAGCGAGGCTTTAAAATCAAAAAGAAACCTAATTTTTTAGTAATGCCAACGAAGAAGAAGACAAAAATTGTCGCAACCCTAGGGCCCGCGACCAGTAAGAAGGAGATTTTAAAAAAGATGGTTGATGCCGGTGTAGATGTTTTTCGCATCAATTTTTCACATGCCAACTATGATGATGTTGCAGAAAGAATTCAAATGATTCGAGATCTAAATGATGAATTTGGATATAGTACGGCAATATTAGCTGACCTTCAGGGACCAAAATTGCGTGTAGGCGTTATGGGGGGTGAAGTTGTCGTCGCCCCTGGCGACGAAATCGTTTTTGTAACCGGAAAACCCTTTGAGGGCAATGCCGAAAGGGTATACATGAATTATCAGAATTTTCCAAAAGATGTTAAACCTGGTGAACGTATTCTTTTGGATGATGGAAAATTAATTTTTGAAGTTATAACGACCAATGGCGAAAACGAGGTAAATGCCAAAGTAATTCAAGGAGGACCATTAAAATCAAAAAAAGGGGTTAACCTGCCCAACACCAATATTTCGCTACCAGCATTAACTGAGAAGGACATTAAAGATGCCATTTTTGCTGTTGGGCAAGATGTGGATTGGATTGCACTATCTTTTGTGCGATTTAGCCAAGATTTGATAGACCTCCAAAATCTCATCAAGGAACATTCAAAGAATAAGATTCCAATCATCGCAAAAATTGAAAAGCCAGAGGCCGTTGACAATATTGATAAGATTGTTTCTTATTGTGATGGTTTGATGGTCGCCCGTGGGGATTTAGGTGTTGAGGTTCCCGCACAAGAGGTTCCACTTATCCAAAAACAACTTGTGCTAAGAGCAAAAAGAGCGAGAATACCTGTGATTATAGCCACACAGATGATGGAAACCATGATTACAAGTCTGACACCAACCCGCGCAGAGGTGAACGATGTTGCCAATTCAGTAATGGATGGTGCCGATGCTGTAATGCTTTCTGGTGAAACTTCGGTAGGGAACTATCCCATTGAAGTAATCGAAAAGATGACCAGTATTTTGAAAAGTGTTGAAGGTTCCAGTTTGATTACTGTTCCTCAAAACCCGCCACATATTCGAACCAAAAGATATATAACCAAATCTGTTTGTTACCATGCCGCTCTTATGGCCAACGAAATTCAAGCAAAGGCCATTTCAACATTGACAAATAGTGGGTATACGGCATTTCAAATTTCAGCATGGCGACCTAGCGCCCATATTTTGGTCTTTACCTCAAATAAGCGCATCCTGACCCAATTGAACCTTTTATGGGGGGTAAAAGCTTTTTATTACGACAAGTTTGTTTCAACAGACGAAACTATTGAAGATGTAAACCAAATAGCGTGTAAAAAAGGCTTCTTGGATGTTGGAGATATGCTAATCAGTCTTGCTGCCATGCCTATTAAAGACAAAGGAATGGTGAACACCTTAAGGGTTACAGAAATTGAGACTTGTAGCTTCTAATTACGCAACTTCTCTTTCAAAGGCTATAAAATTGACCAACTTGCCTTTTTTATTGCGAATAGGTTGTCCTTTAATCCAGCATTTGTACATAGAGCCGTCTTTGCGATAATTAAGAATAACAGTTTCAAAGGGCTCTTGCCTTTTGATGGCCTCACCAATTGCAGCCGAAGTTTTTGGACAAGTTTCCGCTCCTTGAAATATTTTTGGCTTAGCTCCAATAATTTCTTCAGCAGCATAACCGTTCATGGTTTTGATGTTCTTAGTGGCATGCACTATGGTCAATTGAGGGTCAGTCACAACCACCACGTGGTTATGGTCGAGTATTTCTTTTTCAAATGCGATATTCTTTTCCCAATTCCGTTCTTTTGAAAGTTGATTCAAATTGGCAACATCGCTCAAATTCTCACATAAGGCACTAAATTCCTCTGAAAACATATCCCATGAGCTTAATGGCATATATCTAAAGTGAAGATTCTTGTAAAATTTTTGGGCAGCCCTATCGTAATGTTGCAATTCTTTCATATATCAATGATAAAAAAAGTGTCATATGCGGTCAAATTTAATCTTACTATTAACAGTTCTGTTGAAAACTTTTGGCCCAAACACCCAGTAATTGGGTTAAAAGCATGAACATAAAATTGTGCTGAGCAGCACTAAATAACTAATATAGAACTAGTTTCAGGCGCGCTGGCCGCCATTATAATGGGCATATTATCAATCCATTTTTAATAGTCTCGACTTCTCGTAAAATGAGCGTGAACTATTTTTTGCCAGGTGAATAGGCCAATCATTTTTATAAAGATGGCACTCTGTAAGGGCACTTTCATAAAGCAAATAAATACCACCTGAAATGGATTCAATTTCCGCTTTTGATACATTGGTGATATTCTCAGCGACCAACTCACCCAAATAAAGCAATAATTCTTTCTTTTGGGCTTGAATTACCGACAGTATATTTTTATTATTCGGTGGTATTTCACCTAATGTCTTTATCGCCCAACAACCCTGAAAATTTTCTTCTCTATATCGCAGCCGCAATAAATCAAAAATGCCCAACAACTTGGGCTCGCCAACATCTTTTTTGTCAATAAAGGTTTTAAGGTTTTCCATAAAATCATGGTGCTTTTGATTTAAATAAGCAATACAGAGTTCCTCTTTAGATTTAAAATGATGGTATAAAGTAGCTTTGGCAATCTGTGATTTGGCGATAATGGAATTTATACCAGTTGCATTATAACCCTGTAAATAAAAAAGGTCACTGGCCGTGTCGATGATGTGCTGGTGTACATTTCGTGTTCCCATGCCTTAAAATTAGTGAATTGGAGCGTTTTTGCCCTTATTAGTTAGACACCATTTTAATTGAAGGGTCACAATTAAAAATCGAACTTAAGTTGCACATAGACAGAATCTTGTGCTGTTTCTTTCTCTTTTTCGGTGTTTAGGTTAGAAAGAGAAATGCCAAGCAATCGTACCGAATTATCCAGAGCTTCTTGGTAAAGCAAGTCTTTTGCCGTTTCTAAAATTAGGTTTTTGTCAGCTATAAAATAAGAGATGGTCTTACTACGGGTTTGCAGACTAAAATCACTGTATTTAATTTTAAGGGTAATGGTTTTTCCGGCTACTTTCGATTTTGCCAATCGGCGTTCCAATTCATGTGCTATATGTTCTAATTTTTCCAGCATAAATACCTCACTACTCAAATTTTTACTGAAAGTACGTTCGGCACCTACAGATTTTGGAACGCGATGAGGCTTAACTTCACTAAGGTGAACACCACGAACCACATTATAATAATAGCGACCACTTTTGCCAAATTGTTCAGTTAAAAACTCGATACCCTTTTCTTTTAAATCCCGACCAGTAAAAATGCCCAATTTGTACATTTTTTCTGCCGTTACCTTACCGACTCCATGAAACTTGCGTATTTCCAGTGCTTCCAAGAATTCAATTACTTCCTCTGGGTTAACCGTTTTTTGACCATTGGGCTTATGGTAATCGCTGGCCACTTTTGCGATGAATTTGTTGATGGAAATTCCTGCTGAAGCTGTTAACCCTGTCTTTGAAATAATTTTTTGTCGAATTTCTTGGGCAATCAAAGTGGCAGATGGGTTTCCTTTTTTATTCTTGGTAACGTCTAAGTAGGCCTCGTCCAATGATAGCGGCTCTACCAAATCGGTATATTCATAAAAGACTTCTCGAATTTGGTTTGAAATTTCTTTATAACGGTCAAATCTTGGTTTCACAAATACGAGATGGGGGCAGTTTTGCTGGGCTAAATAACCGCTCATGGCACTGCGAACGCCGAATTTTCTGGCTTCATAACTGGCCGCCGATACGACCCCTCTTTTTGAGCCCCCACCAACGGCAACGGGCTTTCCCTTTAACTCGGGGTTGTCATGTTGTTCTACCGAGGCATAAAAGGCATCCATATCTACATGAATGATTTTTCTTAATGGGAATTCAAAGGCCATACCCAAATTTAGGCTATATTTATTTTGATGGAACATTTAGAAATTGAACGCAAGTTCTTGGTGAAGAATTCAGATTACCGAGATACCGCACACTCTCAAAAGCGAATCATACAAGGGTTTTTGAACTGCGATCCTCAACGTACAATACGTGTACGCATAATCGGAAATAAAGGGTTTTTGACCATTAAGGGAGAAAGTAATTCTTCTGGAACTACCCGTTACGAATGGGAGCGGGAAATTCCATTGGATGAAGCTGCCAATTTGATTGACCTTTGTGAAGGGGTAATTTTAGAAAAAATACGATTTGAAGTCAGTGTAAAAGGTCATTTTTTTGAAGTTGATGAGTTTATGGCAGAGAATAAGGGACTCATTATAGCAGAGGTAGAACTAGAGCATGAAGACGAACCTTTTCAAAAGCCGCATTGGTTGGGCAATGAAGTTACTGGCCAGATAAAATACTACAACTCTCAATTATCAAAGAATCCATTCAAAAACTGGTAGGCCCATTTCATTGTCAAAATAGCCCCGTTATTGTTCCATCCTTATCGATACATATATTTTCTGCAGAAGGCGTGGAGGGCAAACCTGGCATACGCAATATATCGCCCGCAATAGGGATAATGAATCCCGCACCTGTGGCAATCTCAAACTCACGTATGTTGATATCAAAATTCTCAGGTCGTCCCAATCGTTTTTCGTCATCGCTAAGGCTCTTTTGGGTTTTGGCGATGCAGACAGGTAAATTGGCGTAGCCCATTCTTTCAAATCGCCTTAATTGGGCGTTTGCCTTATTGCTTAGCAATACATTTTTGGCGCCATAAATGGTTTTACATATTTTCTCCATTTTGTCTCTCACGGAATCTTCTAGACTATAAGTGGGCTTAAAAGATTGACTACAGGTACTGGCTGCTTCAACTACTTTGGCAGCCAAATCCGTACATCCCTTTCCTCCATTGGCCCAGCCATAGCTTAGGGCTGCGGCTACCCCCAATTTACCACAATGAGACAAAAGCAATTCTTTCTCAGCCTCCGTATCGCTGCTAAAGGCGTTGATTGACACCACAACAGGAAGTCCAAAGCTCTTTAAACTTGAGATGTGGCGTTCCAAATTAGGAAAGCCTTTTCTTAGGGCTTCTGTGTCTTCATTTGTCAATTCAGACAGTTTTTTGCCTCCATGATATTTTAAGGCCCTTATGGTTGCAACCAAAACAATGGTTTTCGGAGAAAGACCAGCAGTTCGGCATTTTATGTTCAGAAATTTTTCAGCTCCTAAATCAGAACCAAACCCAGCTTCTGTTACTACATAGTCACTAAGGCTCATACCCATTTTCGTCGCCAAAATTGAATTGGTGCCTTGGGCAATATTGGCAAAAGGGCCACCATGGATAATAGCTGGGTTACCCTCAAGAGTTTGTACCAAGTTGGGTTTAATGGCGTCTTTTAATAATACGGCCATCGCTCCTTCAGCATTCAAGTCGCGCGCGTAAATTGGTTTTCCCTCCCATGTATCACCGATGTAAATGTTTCCGCACATTTGCTTTAGGCTATCTAAATTGTCACACAAACAAAGAATGGCCATTATCTCTGAGGCCGCGGTAATATTGAAACCGGTTTCACGAGGAATTCCGCCAGATTTTCCGCCCAATGCAGCAATAATGCTTCTGAGTCCGCGATCATTCATATCCATACATCGTTTCCAAATCACCGTACGGGGGTCTATGCCCAAACTTTTGGTTTTGCTCTGAATGTTATTATCTATCAAAGCGGCCAACAAATTGTTTGCTTTTTCAATGGCATGAAAATCGCCTGTAAAATGAAGATTGATATCCACCATAGGGATTACTTGGCTCCAACCCCCACCTGCTGCCCCACCTTTGATACCAAATACCGGACCTAGGCTGGGCTCTCGTATGACGACTACAGCTTTTTCACCAATTTCGTTCAGCGCATCGCCCAATCCAATAGAAGTAGTTGTTTTGCCTTCTCCTGCAGGGGTAGGGGTAATGGCGGTAACTAAAATGAGATTGCTCTTTTTTATGGATGATGCATCAATTAATTCAAGTGGAAGTTTGGCTTTATCTGAACCATAATATTCCAACTGTGTTTCTTTGATGGCTAACTTTGAGGCAATGTCACGAATGTGTTTAGCCTTGATACTGCTTGCAATTTCTATATCGGTCATAGGTCTAATTTAAAGATTAATTTAGAGATAAACCGAAAACTGCATTCGCAATTTGACCTTTTAAAAATGGAATTTTGTGAAGTAGAGTTTAGTTTACAAAGCCGATTTAAACTGGTCTAAAAAGCGAACATCATTTTCACTCAGCAGTCGTATATCTGAAATTTGATGTAATAGTAGTGCGATGCGGTCAATGCCCATGCCAAACGCGAAACCTGAGTATACTTCCGGATCAATATTGCAATTTTGCAATACGTTGGGATCGACCATGCCACAGCCCATAATCTCCAACCAACCTGTGCCTTTGGTCATTCGATAATCCGTTTCTGTTTCAAGGCCCCAATATACATCTACTTCGGCGCTAGGCTCCGTAAACGGAAAGTATGAAGGACGTAGCCTTATTTTTGATTTGCCAAACATCTCTGAAGTGAAATACTGTAGTGTCTGCTTTAGGTCGGCAAACGAAACATTTTTATCAACATAAAGGCCTTCAACTTGATGAAAAAAACAATGTGAGCGGGCAGAAACAACTTCATTGCGATATACTCTACCTGGCGAAATTGTACGAATCGGGGGTTTGTTGTTTTCCATATATCGCACTTGAACCGACGAGGTATGGGTGCGCAAAAGAATATCGGGATCGGTTTGCACGAAAAAAGTGTCCTGCATGTCGCGGGCAGGATGATATTCTGGAAGGTTCAGGGCTGTAAAATTATGCCAATCATCTTCAATCTCTGGACCTTCAGAAACATTGAACCCTATTCTGGAGAAAATAGAGATTATCTCATTTTTTACAATCGATATGGGATGTCTTGAACCAATTTCTATTGGTTCGCCTGGCCTTGTTAAATCACCATATTTTCCAGCTGTCTCGTTTTGGTTTTCAAGAGCGGCCTTAAGCAGGTTAACTTTTTCTGCTGCGTGAGTTTTGAGCTCATTGATAACCTGGCCAAATTCTTTTTTTTGGTCATTGGGCACGTTTTTGAAAGCAGCAAAAAACTCATTTAACAGACCTTTTTTGCCCAAATATTTTATCCTGAAAGTTTCAATTTCTTCTTGGGTGGTCGCATTAAAACTTGCAACTTGGGCTATATGCTCCTTAATGGTGTCGATCATGGTTGACATGCTTGTTAGCCAGCAAATTTAGTGAATTGTGATTTATTGAAAGATGGTTTTAATTACCGGTTTCGTCTTTGACATTTTCCTTGATCCAAGCCAAACAAGACTTGAAATTGCGAAAAATATGTTCTTCGGGGATCAAGTCTGGAATGATATCAATACGCTCCATCATATATTTTGGTTGGTCTAGAATATTGACCATTAATACAGTGATATTTTTGCTTATCAGATCTTGAAGCACGTCTTCCATGGCATAAAGCCCAGATTGATCCATATATTGCATGCGACCCAGTCTTATGACCACTGTGGTGGCCGTTTTTGGAATCTGTTCTGCCAGTTGTTGAAATTCACTTGTAGAGCCAAAAAACAAAGGCCCTTTTAAATGCTTGATGACAACTTCTTCGGTCAGCTTTTTGGGAAAATCTTTTTCATCGGGCCAAGCTTTTTCGCGCAAGGGCTTCACATCGGAGCGCTTGGCTGTTAAATCACCTATTTTTTTCATGAACATGAGAGAGGCGAATATCAATCCAATGCCAACGGCATAGACCAAATTCCAAATCGAAGATAGCACCATGACCACCAGCATAATTATAACCTCAGAACTGAGCTTGAGAGGTCCGAGGGTGATATCTTTGGGTAGATAGGGTATGGCCTTTAGTCCTTTATAATCCATTACGCCTATACCAACGGTAACCAATATGCCCGCCAAGACTGCAGCTGGTATTTGTGATGCCACTGGTCCTAAAGCCAAAAGAATAATAAGCAGTAAAATACCTGCGGTCATTCCCGATAGCTTTGTTTTACCACCAGAATTGATGTTGACCACAGTTCTTATGGTAGCTCCAGCACCAGGAATTCCTCCAAAGATGGCAGCTATACTATTACCTATGCCCTGGCCTACCAACTCTTTATTAGGATTGTGTTTGGTTTGGGTCATATTATCGGCAACTACAGAGGTCAACAGGGAATCTATCGCGCCCAATAATGCCAAAGTCAATGCTGTAAAAATATAGGGGGCTACGGAATCTAATTGAAATTTGGTGAAAATTTCAAAGTTAGGTAGGGGTAGGCCACTCGGTATTTCTTCAATAGGGCGATAGCCCAAACCAAAACCATAGGCTGTTCCTGATACAATGATCAAGGCCACCAAAGTACTTGGCACTTTGGTCGTTATTTTCTTAAAACCATAGATTATAAAAATGGTGGTTAGGGCCAAGGCAAGTTCAAGCCAATTAATACTTTTAAGCGCCCTGGGCAAGACTTTAATTGTCCCAACTACACCTGAAGCCTCTTTGGATGCTAAGGTTTTGGCCTCTTTGGCCATATCGTAGGGGGTTATTTTTTGAGCTCGATTTATGGTTTCCTCAAAATTTTCAAGCACTAAAATTCCTTCTCCAGCCTCTTCCCTTAAAATATTTTCTAGAATTTTTTCTTCGGCAGCTGGCATGAATTTGTTCACATACTCCAAATCTTCTTTTGGGTAATAACCTATAGCAGGTAAAATTTGAGTGACTAAAATGATTACCCCAATAGCGGTCATGAAACCGGAAACTACCGGATAAGGAATGTATTTGATGTATTTGCCCAAACCAATAAATCCCAGACCTATTTGCATGAGACCAGCGAGCAAAAATATGGTCAAAATGGCTGGCAGTGCTTTTGAGACATCACCATCATTTATGGCAATTACACCGGCAATGACAACCATGCTCACCGCGGTCATAGGTGCTGTAGGACCCGAGATTTGTGTGTTGGTACCCCCAAAAAGTGCAGCGAAAAAACTAATGAAAATAGCACCATAAAGACCAGCACTTGGGCCCAAACCAGAGCTAACCCCAAATGCCAAAGCCAAGGGTAATGCTACAATGCCCGCTGTAATACCACCGAATAGATCGCCTCTAAAATGTTTGAACATAGGGATTTTTTGCTATCGCTATTGTTTATGGTAAGATAGTCATTTTGGAAGAAGAAAAAAGGCCAACGAATTTGTTGAAGTTGGCCTTTTAAATCATTTCCGATATATTACATAAAGTGCACCTTGCCATCTGAAATATCATACATGGCGCCCACAATGGCAATATCACCTTGCGCTTCCATTTCATGTAAAATGACACTTTGGCTACGGATATTTTCCAACGCCATCTCAACATTGACTTTGGCTACCTCATCAACGAATTTTGCATTTTGGGAATTCCTCAATTTTTCGTCTTTAGGTTCTTTGACTGCGTAAACAGCAGGTTCAATTTTATTTATAAGAGCCGTCAAGTTGCCCAATCTGGCATGGTCACAGGCGCCTTTTACAGCACCACATGAAGTATGGCCAAGCACTACAATTAGCTTAGTGCCCGCTAGTTTGCAAGCAAATTCCATGCTACCCAAAATATCTTGGTTAACAAAATTACCTGCAATACGAACACTGAAAATATCGCCCAAGCCTTGGTCAAAAACCAACTCTGCTGAGACCCTGGAATCTATGCAACTAAGAATTGTAGCAAAGGGAAATTGCCCGTTCTTGGTTTCATTCACCTGTTGCAAAAGATTACGATTCGCTTTTAAATTTTGTTGAAAGCGTTCATTGCCCTCTTTTAAAAATTCAATAGCTTTTTCTGGGGTCATAGAGGCCTGTGTTTCTTTGGTATGTGCTTTCATAGGGCTTAGGCTGTTTTAGGTCTTAGTTTAAAAAATTCAATATAACTATCTGGATTTTCGACAATTCCTTTTTCAGAAATCAATTTAATGTCAATATGGCGTTCTTTGGCTTTGCTAGAAAAATCATCTAAAATTTCAATGATGTCGTTATCAAGATACCGTGTTTTTCTCACGTCCAATTCAAGATATGAATCTTTGGGTAAACTATCTAATTCTTTTAAAATAGCGCCTTTATTAAAGAAAGTAACTTCTTCAGCCAAGGTCATTTTTATCTTATGCTTACCGTTACTTTTATCTTCAATATGCAAGAAATGTGAGTTTTGATAACTTTTTATCAATATAACCACAATTCCTACTGCAAGCCCCAATCCAATACCTACCAATAGATCGGTAAAAATGATGCCAAGAACAGTGACCACAAAGGGTATGAACTGTTTCCAACCCAATTCATACATTTTGAAAAATAGTGTTGGTTTGGCCAATTTATAACCAACAACCAATAAAATGGATGCTAGCACCGAAAGCGGAATCATGTTCAATAATCTTGGAATTAAAATCACTGAAATTAATAGAAAAAATCCATGAATAATGGCCGATGCCTTTGTGCGGCCTCCTGATTGGATGTTGGCAGAACTGCGAACGATTACTTGAGTGATAGGCAGACCTCCTATAAGTCCTGAAATGATGTTACCTGTACCTTGCGCCAACAGCTCACGATTGGTCGGTGTTACCTGTTTTCTCGGATCTAATTTATCGGTTGCCTCAACACACAATAAAGTTTCTAAACTCGCCACCAAAGCAATGGTAAAAGCTGTAATCCAAATTTCCGGCCTATTAATTACACTGAAATTTGGAAAACTAAATTGAGCTATAAAAGAACTTGCATCTTCAGGTATGGGAACACTAACCAAGTGATCGGGAGAAATGGATAAAGTTGCATGGTCCTTAGTGACTACAAAGAACAAAATACCTAGCGCTACAGCTACCAAAGGCCCCTGTATCAAACTAAATATCTTTGCCTTTTTAGACAACACCCTGTCCCAAAGTATAAGAATGAACAAGCCAATTATGGCCACTATTGTTGCGCCCGGACTGATGAATTTAAGTGCATTGAAAATTTCAGAAAAAGTGTTTTCACCATCGACTTGAATGAAGCTAAAATCACCTTCTGGATCAGCATCATAGCCAAAAAAGTGCGGAATTTGTTTTAGAATGATAATTATACCAATACCGGTAAGCATGCCTTTAATCACAGACGAAGGAAAATAGTAGCCTATAACCCCAGCTTTCAAAATACCGAAAATCAATTGAATTATTCCGCCCAGAACTACGGCCACCAAAAAATTTTGATACCCTCCCAGGGCGCCTATAGCGGTCAATACTATGGCAGCAAGACCTGCTGCCGGACCGCTGACTCCTATTTGAGATCCACTAAGGGAACCTACAACAATACCACCCACTATGCCTGCAATTAACCCTGAGAACAAGGGTGCGCCACTGGCTAGGGCAATTCCTAGACAGAGTGGTAGGGCCACAAAAAAGACCACTATACTCGCGGGCAAATCATTTTTTATATATCTAAACATTGAAATTTATTTTAGTCTTCCAGCCAAGATTGAACTAGACGACGGTTAGTTATTTAATTGAAAAAAGCGAAGGTTTAAATCCGCCATTCGGGAGGAGGCAATTCTATGCCAATAGAAAAGGATGACGATAGGTTTACATAATGTTGGTATGAATTATCACTCGCACCAAACGATATTATTGAAGGGAAAGGCTTTTTTTCATAATACAACTTGGTTGTGTCAAATTTTATTTCGTTTTGCTCTTTTTCTTCCTCTTCATTAATATTTATCACTACGTAGTTTTCTCCTTCAATATCAAGCATAGCAATTATAGAGGGTGCCGTAAGGGAAACAACCAAAAACAAAGAAATTAATTGAAATATTAGTGCCTTGGCCATTGATTTTTTGATTTTCACTAAAATAGTAGTATTCCTACGCTTTTCCGTTAATTCTATTCTAAAAATCTTTCAATAATTTAATATTATTGGATGGTAGCCAACCAGTCTGTCCGTCGGCGATTCTAATTTTGTTCCAATCACCTAGTTCATCAACAACGTTCACCTTAGTGCCCTCATGAAGTGAAAACACGCGCTCACTCCTATTATTGGGTTCTGCAGTAACTGCAATTTCACGAGCAAAAACGATGGCGGGGTTGTTTGATTTATAATCTTCATATTGCAAATAGGCCAAAACTAGGGCCGCAACACTCAATAATAATGACAGTATACTGACTACAAATGCTATTCGTTTTTGAAGGGCTAATCGCATCAAATAGTAAACTATATAGCCAAGAACAAAAACCATCATTAAGGCAACCGCTAAATAAGACCATTGCTCAAACGATAAATAATTAACGACCGCACCATAAAATTTGGCAAAAGCGGTCTCTGGCATTTCTTCTATGGCATCCAATCTCATATTTTTGGCATAGCCCAAATTGTTGATGATTTCAGGATCGTTAGGAGATAGTAAAAGTGCCTTTTCATAATAATATACACTTGGGCCAATTTGGTTGAGCTTGTAAAATGCATTGCCCATATTAAAATAAAGTTCGGAAGAGTGTTGGCCATTTGTCAAAATTTGGTCGTAAAACTCCAACGCTTTTTCATACCTCCCATCATTGTAGGCCTCAGTGGCCTTTTCAAATAGCACGTTGTTTTGAGCTCTGCCAAAAAGAGTAAATAAAAACAAAAGGATAAAAAGTAGTTTTGACCGCATCATAATTGTTTGTCAATTAAGGTGATAACTTCACTGGCTTTATTATAATCATCTTGCATTTGCACAATGGTCAACGGACTGTATCTTGCCATTTCACAATTTTGCAATAATGAAATGAACTGGGTCGTGGTTTGTTCTTCAACTTCCTTTTTATTCAATAGTTCGGTAATTTTTTCTTTACTGAACTCGGTGGTTTCAATTTTTAATTTTGCTTTTAAGTAGTTGTGCAACGCCTTCTCCAGGGCGATATAAAAATTATCTGTATTGCCCAACTCCTTTTTGGCGGTCGAGAGATATTTTTTGGCTAATTTATTCGCTTTTCTAAGCCTGTTTCCCTCCACATTTTCAGCTTGTTTTTTTCTATTATTGCGTATTAATATAACCAAAGGAATCAGTAATAAGGGACCCAACAAAAGCATGAAGAACCTTTTGGAACCAAAAAAGTAATCCGTTCCGATACGGGTCAGATTAGGTGAAACTTTGATAAAATGAAATTGTTTGCCAGAGGGAATGACAATTCTTTGGTTTGAAGAAAGACCACTGTTTAGGTTGCCATCCGATGGGCCATCCAACACGTTGATGGTAATTTCTTCTGAGTTCAAAGTTGTATACTTTCCGGTTTTCGGATTAAAATAACTAAAAGGTATGCTCGGTATAGGATATTTACCTCTAAATGAGGGTACTATGGTATAGTTGTTTGATACTTTACCCTGCATTCCAACCGGTGTGGTCCTCACATTTTCAGAATATTCCGGTTCATATACCTCAAGGGCACTAGGTAAATCGGGTTCAGGGAGTTGAAATAATTTTAAGTTGCCCTGACCGGTAATTTCAACGGTGGCCTGTAACGATTCTGAAGCATTTAAATCTGTTTTACTGGTAGTGACCGTAAAGTCAAATTCACCGACCGCACCACCAAAATTTGATGGTTTGCCATCTTCAGGGAGTGGTTTTACGTTGAGTGTTCGCTGGCCTGCAGAAACCGTTTTGCTGGCCTGGGAATAAATTTTACCCCCAAAAAAATCACGCCTGTTGGTTGGTACATCGACAAACACTTCAAGGGTAAGCGGCTCAATGGCCAATTTGCCCGTTTTTTGAGGATAAAGAACAACCCTTTTTAAGATAACACTGCGATAGGGTTTGCCTTGGTATGTGGTATTAAGGGTGTTGTACTTTGTCACTGGTATATCTTGGCTCCAAAAATTGTTGTATTTGGGGCTATCGACGGGGCGAAAATTGGTGACTGATATGGAAGGACTTATGTATAGTTTATAGATGACTGTCACGGCCTCGTTTAAATAAGGGCTGGCCTTTGACAATTCAGCTACCAAATGCAGGCTCTCATCGGCTACATCATCGGCTGTTTTTGGTGCGTTGGGATTATCGACTGCAGCTGTCACTTCCACTTTTTTGGCAATGGTCTTATAGGTTTTGCCATCAATTTCTATGGTCGCCTGCGAAATTTCAAATGTTCCTTGGGCCTTGGGCTTTAATATGTAACTATATGATTTGGAAAAACTTCGTTTGCCATTGATGAAAGAAGAACTAATGGATTGTGATGGACCCATAATGACCTGAAATCCATTAAAATTGGGAGGAACAAAATTATCACCATCACGGTTCATATCAAACTCTACCCTTAATCGTTCATTGACTCCAAGCTTTTCTTTGCTCAATTTGAGTTCAAAGGTTACGTCGTCTTGGGCTACAACAAAATTGGGTAACCCCAATATAAAAAAGGGCAGTATTAAAAACAGATATTTGAACCATGCACTATGCATCACCAATCTTTTTCATTTTTAATTTTGGCACCTTTGACTTTTTTGGCCTCCATTTTTTCCTGGACCTTCTTTTCTTCGTTTTGCATAGCTTCTAGCAGATTTTGTATTTGCTGCTTAGAAAGTTGGTTGGGACGTGGTTTTTGTTTCTCATCTTTCTGATCTCCTTCTTTTGGTTTTTGTTTTTCTTCCTTCTTTTCGTCACCATCGCCTTTTTTGTTCTCCTCAGGCTTTTCATTGCCCTTATCACCATCATCGCCCTTATCTTTATTCTCCCCGTCTTTTTGATCTCCTTCTTTATCCTTCTCGTTGTCTCCTTGGTTGTTTTGGTCTTTATTCTCGTCTTTTTCGTCTTTTTGATCCTGTTTGTCCTCTTGGTCTTTGTTTTGGTCGTTTTTTTGTTCGTCTTGTTGTTTTTTGAGCATTTCTTTGGCCAAGGCTAGATTATAGCGGGTTTCTTCATCATTGGGATTATTCCGCAAAGATTCTTTATATGCTTCGACCGCTTTCTCATACTCTTTATTTTTCATGAACACATTGCCCATGTTATGAAATGCTTTGTGCTTTTCTGGTTTGGCTTCGGCCTTTTCACCAGCTTGTTTAAATCGTCCAAAAGCTTCGGTCAACAGTGATCTGTTATAATAGGCACGGCCAAGATTGTATGGCGCACTAACATTTTCATCACTTTTTGAAATTGCTACACGGTATTCGGCTTCTGCTGAGGTAAAATCATTTTGAATTAATGCTTCATTTGCCTCGTAAGTCAAATTCTTTGATTCTTGAAGCGCTTTTTGATCGATCGCAATTTCCTCTTTGCGCTCTTGACCTTGGGCAAGGTTCAAAATACCCATTACTACCCCTAAAAATAAAAGTGTTTTACTCATTTTCTCGTTCATTAAAGAGGTTCAATTTTTTAAGCCATTGTGTTTTTCTATCCAACAAAAAGATATCAAGAAACAGAAATAATAGTCCAAGACCAAGAAACCACTGAAATTGGTCTTTGTATTCAGCAAACTGTTTTGCCTCAAATTCCTTCTTATCCATTTGGTTGAGTGTTTCTTTAATATACTCCACAGCATCTTCAGTATTGGCACCATTGATGTACGCTCCGTTTCCTTCATCTGCGATGGCGGCCAGCACAGGTTCATTCAATTTTGTAATGACCACCTCGCCTTCGGCATTTCTTTTTAAACTTTCTACAACCCCTCTTCTTTTAATGGGAATTGGCGCGCCTTTGGGCTTTCCCACTCCAATGGTAAATATTTGAATACCATTTTGGGTGGCCTCTTGTACTGCGCTCAAGGTAGAGCCTTCTGAATGGTCCTCACCATCGGAGATGATAAAAAGCACCCGATTGGTCTGTTCTGAATCATTGTAATAAGTGGTGGCCAGATCAATGGCCGAGTTGATCGCCGTACCTTGCGATGAGAGCATATCGGTGTTCATGCTTTGTAAAAACATTTTGGCAGCACCGTAGTCTGTGGTAATGGGCAATTGCGGATACGCCTGTCCGGCATAGGCGATAATGCCAATACGGTCACTTGCCAATTGATTGATAATTTCTGAAACCAGGCGCTTGGCCTTCTCAAGTCTGTTTGGAGCTATATCTTCGGCAAGCATGCTTTTAGAGACATCTACTGCAAATACAATATCGACCCCCTCTCTTTTAACAGTTTCCAATTTGGTCCCAATTTTAGGATTGACCAAGGCCAAAATTAAAAAAGAAAGGCCCAATATGAAGCATACGAGTTTGAGTACCGACTTAAAACTTGATTTATTGGGGGCCAATTTTTTAAGAAGCGTTAGATCGGCAAATTCTCGTTGTTTGCTACGTTTCCAAAACTGCTGTAAAATGAACAGGATTATTATTATTGGAACAATGCCCAAAAAATAGAAGTATAATTTTTCGTCAAACTGTACCATTTTCTTTAAATAAAACTTTTGAATAAAGTGGTTCTCAGCAACCATTCCAATAAAAGGAATATACCAGCTAAAAATACCAGTGACCTAAACTTTTCTTCGTATTTGTAATATTTGAACTCTTCAATTTCGGTCTTTTCCAACTTGTTGATTTCATCATAGATGGCCTCTAATTTCTCATTGTCCGTTGCCCTAAAATATTGTCCACCAGTAGCATTTGCTATATCTTCCAACAATTTCTCATCAATTTCCACCTGCCGCATTCCATATTGAAAAGAACCATCACGTTTGTAGGCTATTGGCGTTAGTGCGTTACCATTGGTGCCCAGGCCTATGGTATAAGTCTTAATGTCATATTCCACAGCTAGATCGGCTGCTGTTTGAGGTTCAATAAAACCTGAATTGTTGACTCCATCTGTCAACAAAATGATTACTTTACTGATCGCCTGGCTTTCTTTTAGTCTGTTCACAGAGGTTGCCAATCCCATACCTATTGCCGTGCCGTCTTCCAACTGTCCATAGGTTATTTCACGTAGTGCGCTCAATACAATCGATTTATCACTGGTGATTGGTGTTTTGGTATAACTTTCTCCGGCATAGGCCACAAGGCCAATACGGTCGTTTGGCCTTTTTTTAATAAACTCGGCAGCTACCTCTTTCAGCGCAGAGAGCCTGTTTGGTTTTAAATCACGGGCCAACATACTTGACGATACATCAATGGCCATAACAATGTCAATGCCCTTGGTGGTTTTTGTTCGGGTTGAAATATCTTCGGTCTGTGGGCGAGCCAGGGCCATTATAACCATGCTTAGGGCAAGTAGGCGTAAAATGAACAAGATTGGTTTTAGTTTAGCCAAATAATTGGCCCCATTGAAGGCGCTGGTACTTGATAATTTTACCGAAGCAACTTGTTTATGTCTGGTTATAAAATACCACAATATGGCAATGGGCAACAATAATAGCAGCCAGAAAAACTGAGGGTTCGCAAATTCTACATTTTCAAACATTAGGCTTGTGTTTTTACATTGACCGAAGCCAATATCCGTTGCACAATCTGCTCTGCATATCTGTCATCATCGGCCCAAGTCAATACTATTTGTTGTTGAAATCCCTTACCGCCAAAACTTAAAATGGCATATTTACCACGTATCATTTTATCGGAATCGGGCACTTTGAATTTACCAGTACCGTATGTTTTGAGTCCTTGAACACCAGTGAGTGTTACAAACTCCTCTTGTTTGGTAATTATGTTTTTGACACCTTTTTTCTCAAATGACTTCAATAAATCTTCAATGGGTTTGACAAAATCTGGCTCATCCATGCTAGTAAATGTGGTTGAGGACGTCTCAATGCTGAAAATGCCCTCTTCATTTTGATAACCAAAACTTTGTTTAGCAGCAATGATAGCCTTGGCTTCATCGGTCAAAGGGGTATCCAGCCTTAAGAGCACCTTGGGTGTTTCTATCTCAATAGGAGGATAGCCATATGAACTCTGAATCCATTCACCATCCAATAATTGTTTGGAAGGATGTCTCAAGACAGTATCCTTAACAGATTCGAATCCGTAATAAGCTGTTGAAACGGCCCCGGCCAATAGCATAATGCCGAGAATGGATGCTGCAGCCACATAGACCCGTTTACGTTTTTTTTGTTGGGCCATTTCGTGCAAGTAGGCCTCATTTAGCATTAAATCTTCTTCGGTAGGTTCGGGTAAAGCTTCTTTTGTTTTTACAACGATGGATTCTATGACCTTTCTATCTTCTTCGGCCACAGAGGTAGGTGGTTTTGATTTGGCAAATTTTACCAAATCGGCGGTTTGCAAAACCTTTTTGAACTGAACAATTGTATTTTCTTCCAATTTTAATTCTCCAGCATCCTTTAGCATTTCCAATTTATCGATCAATTGATCGGTCGTACTTTCCAAAGCTGATACATGCACATCTTCCTCAAGATAAGAGCGTACAATATCCGTCAGTTCTGAGTAATATTTTTTGTATTCGTCTTGGATGAGGTATTTTGATTTTTCCAACTCCTTTAGTTGCATTATGGCTCTATCAAATGGAGGTAATAAGGCCACCTCTTCTTCGGGAGTCAAAGGGGGTTTTCTAAGTTTAAGCCAGTAAAAAAGAAAGCCTGCCGCCAGCAGCACACCAACTATCAAAAGTATCAACCATAAGGTTTGTGCATAGCTCTTTTCAACCTTGATCATGGGTTTGATGTCAAACATTTGTTGTTTGGTGGTATCTACAGCAACATTGGCCACATTTATATGGAATGAATCGGTAAAAAATGGCTGTTCATTGATAGCGATTCTTTGGGGTGGGATGGTATATGCGCCACTATCAAATTGTGTGAGGGCATAAATTCGTTCAAGGGTAATTCTGTCTTTGTTCTTGGTCGTGTCTATTTTCAGGGCTTCGACCATTTCAAGGGGTGAAAATGTTTGATCCTCCGGAAAATAAACAATATTCAATGAATCGGTCTCCACCGATATCTTATATTTAATCTGTTCACCAATCTTAATTGCCAAAGTGTCTAAAGTGGCTTTTACAGATGAGTTTGACTGCCCCCATAAGACCGTAAAAGACATAAGCGTAAGAATTGAGAAAACGCTCAATGCCCTTTTCTGCGAGTTTTTACAGTAACTGTTATGAACCTCCTTCAATTGCATTACCCTCTTCTTTTAAAATAGCCAAGTAATTTTTTAACATAGCTTTCATCTACCCGACAATGAATCACACCGCTGCCCGATTTGGTAAAGGCATCATTAAAATAATCAACACGTTCCATATGATAACGCCAGTACTCATGACGCACTTTTCGTGAACTTGTGTTTACCAAGCGCACTCCACCCGATTCTGCATCTTGTACTTGAATTACCCCTAAATTTGGTATATACTCCTCCTTTTCATCATATACCCTAATACCGGTTACGTCATGTTTGTTGCCAACAATGCGAAGGGTATTGTCATAACCTTCTGCAATGAAATCTGACAAGACAAAAACAATAGCCTTCTTCTTCATCACATTGGTCAAAAATTTTAGCGCCTCGGCTATATTGGTCTTATGGCTTTTGGGTTCAAACTCCAGTAACTCACGGATTATGCGCAATACGTGGCTTTTGCCTTTTTTGGGTGGTATAAACAGCTCAACTTCGTCTGAAAATAAAATGAGCCCAACTTTATCGTTGTTCTGAAGGGCAGAAAAGGCCAAGGTGGCCGATATTTCGGTAATTACTTCTTTTTTGAACTGTTTGTGTGTTCCGAACATTTCTGACCCACTAACATCGACCATCAACATCATGGTCAGCTCCCGCTCTTCTTCAAATACTTTTACAAAAGGCTCATTATAACGGGCCGTAACATTCCAATCAATGGACCTTACATCATCACCATATTGATATTGCCGAACTTCACTAAAGGTCATTCCACGGCCCTTAAATGTAGAATGGTACTCTCCACCGAACAAGTGGTCGGACAACCGACGTGTCTTTATTTCAATCTTCCGTACTTTTTTGAGTAACTCTTTTGTATTCATGGGGTTCAAGTTTTTGGCTTTTCGTGTTCAATATGCATTGAACATGGAACAAGAAACGTTGAACGATTAAGGTACTTCTACTTCGTTTACTATTTTGTTGATAATTTCTTCAGAAGTAACATTTTCAGCCTCGGCTTCATAGGTGATGCCTATTCGGTGTCGCAATACATCATGCACAACGGCGCGAACGTCTTCGGGAATGACATACCCTCGGCGCTTGATAAAGGCATAGCATTTAGCAGCATTGGCCAAGTTGATGCTGCCCCGTGGTGAAGCTCCAAAACTGATCAAGGGCTTCAAGTGTTCCAAATTGTACTTTTCGGGAAAACGGGTTGCAAAAACGATATCAAGAATATATTTTTCAATTTTTTCATCCATGTAGACTTCACGAACGGCTTTTTGGGCACTGAGTATTTGTTTGGTCGTCACAACAGGTTTAACACTTTCCAATGTGCCGTTTAAATTTTGACGAATGATCAATTGCTCTTCGTTCATTTTGGGGTAGTCAATCACGGTTTTTAACATGAAACGGTCAACTTGGGCTTCCGGTAAAGGATACGTGCCCTCTTGCTCTACAGGATTTTGGGTAGCCATGACCAAAAAAGGAGGTGCCAACTTAAAAGTTTCGTCACCAATGGTCACTTGCTTTTCCTGCATCGCCTCCAATAGGGCCGATTGTACCTTGGCGGGAGCCCTGTTTATCTCATCCGCCAGCACAAAATTGGCAAATATGGGACCTTTTTTAATGGTAAAATCATTTTCCTTGATGTTGTAGATCATGGTACCCACAACATCAGCTGGCAAAAGGTCAGGAGTAAATTGAATACGGCTAAAACTACCCTTTACTGCCTTCGCCAAAGTATTGATGGCCAGAGTTTTGGCCAACCCCGGAACACCTTCCAATAAAATATGCCCTTGCCCCAAAAGACCAATCAATAAACGCTCTATCATGTGTTTTTGACCCACGATGGCCTTGTTCATCTCGTGGGTGAGCAAATCGATAAAAGCACTTTCTTGGGCAATTTTCTCGTTCACGGCACTAATATCTATCGTTGTGTTTTCTTGCATATGAAATTCTCTAATGACTTGATTTATATACGTTTTATAAGAAGATGCAAAATGAAAATTTATTACAAATTGGGCTGTTAATTATTGGTTAAAAAAACTCGGGAAGCCTAAGTTTTATGAAGAGTTTAAGGGATTATCTTTATATTTTTGACAACTATGCCCACAAAAAATAAATACTCAAAAATTATAGCGGGAACAATGACCTGGGGAAGTTGGGGCAAAAAGCTTTCGACTACCCAAATGGTTGAACTCATGAACCATTGTCTTGCTTTGGGCATTTCAACCTTTGATCATGCCGATATATATGGTGATTACGGCAATGATGCTGAATTTGGAAAGGCCTTTGTGAAAAGTGGAATCGATAGAGCAAAGATTCAATTGATCACCAAATGTGGCATTCAGCTGAAACAGTCACGTAACAATAAAGTAGGCCACTATCAATATGACAGCGCTTATATTATTGAATCGGCCGAAGATTCACTCAAAAAATTACACACCGATTACCTTGATCTGTTTTTGTTGCATCGGCCGAGCCCGCTTATGGAGCCCGAAGAAATCGCAAAAGCCATAGAAACCTTGAAAAGCGATGGAAAGATCATTGATTTTGGTGTTTCCAATTTTACACCCTCACAAATTGCGATGGTCGAAACAAGGGTGCCCGTAGTGTGCAACCAAGTGGAGTATTCATTGACCCATGTACTGCCCATGTATGACGGCACTTTTGATGATTGCATAACAAAAGGGCGCATGGCAATGGCCTGGAGTCCTTTGGGGGCTTATTTTAGAGCAGAAAATGACCGGCAGCGACGAATAAAAAAGATGATCAAAGGATTAATGGATAAATATGGTGCCGATGAAAGCCAGCTGCTTTTGGCTTTTATTTTAAAACATCCTGTTGGTATTTATCCCGTTGTGGGAACTTCAAATAAAAAACGCCTGGCAGACTCTTTTAAGGCCGCCGAAATAGATTTGGAATTACAAGATTGGTTTTTGCTTTTGGAGGCAAGCCAAGGTGAACCCGTACCATAAACTTATTATATGTCAAAAACAGTATTGATAACTGGTGCCACCAGTGGCATTGGTAAAGCCGTTGCCGAACTTTTTGCGGCAAACAATTTTCAATTGATTCTTTGTGGACGTAGGCAAGAACGCCTTAACGCACTTAAAGAAACTTTGGGAAAAAGCACCCAAGTTGCGACCTTAAATTTTGATGTTCGAAATCGTGAAGATGTTTTTAAGGCTATACATTCTTTAGTGGGCAAGTTTGCCCAAATAGATGTTTTGATCAATAATGCGGGCAACGCACATGGGCTTGATTATATTGATGAGGGCAATACAGATGATTGGGATGCCATGCTCGATATCAATGTAAAAGGATTGTTATATGTATCTAAAGCCATTATTCCGCAAATGGTTGCCCGAAAATCTGGGCACATTATCAATATTGGCTCAACAGCAGGAAAAGAAGTGTATCCCAAAGGTAATGTATACTGTGCGAGCAAACATGCGGTTGATGCCATCAATCAAGGGATGCGCCTTGATTTGAACGAGCATGGCATTAGGGTCGGTGCAGTAAATCCGGGTTTGGTCGAGACCGAATTCAGTGAGGTTCGTTTTAAGGGTGATACCGAACGGGCAGAAAAAGTATATCAAGGTTTTCAACCATTAAAACCTGAAGATGTTGCAGACATCATTCATTTTGTAGTGACCCGTCCCGGTCATGTAAATATTGCAGATTTGGTGGTCATGTCGACCGCTCAAGCGAGTTCTACGATTGTGAAGAAAACAATATGATCAACAAACGCCTATTAGTCAAAAATCTACTTGCCCACAATGATGAGAATAGTTTTTATGACAAAAAGCGTTTTATATCAATTGGCGAAAAAGAGGGCAAAGCAAAATTCTTAAAGCATGTATGTGCGTTGGCCAATAGTAATCCTAAAAACAATTCTTTTATTGTCATTGGGGTAGAAGATGAAGACAACAAAATTGTAGGGGTCGATTTTTTTGATGATAGCAAAATACAGAACTTGGTCAATGCCTATTTAGATAACCCACCGCGAATTTCATACGAAAACATTCCGTTTCCCCATTTGCCCGAGGGCAAAGTGGTTGGTTTGGTGACCATTCGTTCCAATGGCAAAGTCTGCGCATTACGCAAGAACATCTGGAAATATTATGGGGGGGCCGTTTTTTTTAGGGAGGGCAGTATAAGTTTGCCCAAGGCGTATGATATTGAACTAAAGGATATCAACTCAGACAAGGTAGCGACCATAGAACAACATGCGAGAAACAATATTGAGTTAACCTTGGATGGTGTCATTGATTTTATCAATAACCGGCATGCCCATTTGACCAGTAATTATAAAGTTTTTAAAGAACAATTTGTGGTATGCTGGGCGGGCAATGAAAAAAAAGTAAAGGGAGACACTTATTATTCGCGGGTTGATATTGAATTGATCAACGAGCAGGTAAAACTCTTCTATTCTGCATTGGATGAAATCACCATCACCTATAATGACGATTCTTTTTCCACTTTAGAATATGTGCAATTGGGCTTGGGAAAACAACAAAAATATTACCCATTGGAAGAGGCGACCATCACTTTTTCGGAAAACGGCAATTATTCCATCGACAGCAGATTGGTTTTTGACCCACCCCAATATGACAAAAAAACACTGTTTCATGTGCTCAATACCAATAATGCCCTGCTTCAAAAGATAGAAAAGAACATACGTTTGACCCCAACCGAAAAGCTGGATCTATTATACTTGCCAGATGCCTATCTGATTTGTTATTTAAATGGTTTTGAAGAAGCAAAGGAACAAATGGAACATGCTAGGCCCATTTTAAAAAAGGCCGATGAAAAAGTTTATTTGTCGCTCAAGGAATCTTTACGGATTTTACGAAAAGTAAGGTACAATTAGTATTTTTTCAACCATAATAATTGATAAGGTGACAATGCTAAAAACCCGCTATTGAGTTGGGTTGATTGATTGGCGATAATATCATGGTACTTTTGGTCTTTTAAATAGCCCAATTTGGCAATTCTGTTGCCATCAAGTACTTGGGTATGCTCATCAAAATTGCTAATTACCAATACGCCCTCATTCGTAGCCCCGGTACGTTCAAATATCAAAATGTGCTCATTGCTCGTATGGTGCAAAACCATATTGTTGCCATCAGCGAATTCCGGAGTTTTTTTGCGCCGAGCGATCATGTTTTTCAGGCTACCAAAAATCGTGGCTTGAGGACCTTTTTTCTTTTTTACAGATGCGATCGTAGCCCAGTCTTGTTGGGGTCTGTTGGCCCAACGACTGTCTTCTTTCTTGTTCGCATCCTTCAGAAAAGAATAATCGTTCAAGGTGCCAATTTCATCACCGGCATAAATAAATGGGATACCCCCAAAAGAAAGAATGATTCCATGCAACATGATAATTTTGTCCACGGCCTGTTCTTGTAAAGCCACATCATTTGTTTCAAGGGCTTTTTCAAGACCCAAAAGCGAAGCGGCACTTCCTGTAATTCTCCCATCGCCATTTTTAGGATTGTACATGAACATCAATCCTTTGGCAGGGGACCAAGCTAAATTTTGGCAATAATAATCCAATAAAAATTTACGGTGTCCTTGTGGATTCCAACCCATCTCATTGATGAATCGGTCATCCAATCCCAATCCAATGTCATCATGGCAGCGTATATAATTTATCCATGTGGCATCTTGGGGTTTGGTAGGAATGTTGGCTATGGTTTTGTAGAGCAGCGCTGTTTTTTTGGTAGCCATAGAGTTCCATAGCAATGCCATGAGCGAAGCATTGTAGGCCACTTCACATTCATTGCCTTCTTTGTTGCCTTCACCAAAATATCTGATTATGTTCAAAGGGGCCACTATGGCCTCGGCCAGTAAAATAGTGCCTGGAGCTACCACTTGTAAACACATTTTAAATAGAGCTATTATGGTATGTGCTTCAGGTAAGTTTTGAGAATCGGTTCCCATTTTTTTCCACAAAAAAGCCAAGGCATCAAAGCGAACAATATCTACTCCCAGGTTGACCAATTTCACCAAATTGGCAAGCATTTCCATAAATACCTGGGGGTTGGTATAGTTCAAATCCCATTGATAACTATTGAAAACGGTCATTACCCATTTGTCCATTTCGGGAACATAAGTGTAATTGCCAGGTGAGGTCTCCGGGAAAATCTCTGGAAGTGATTTTTCAAATTCGTTGGGGATGGTACGATCGGGATAGGTATAGTAATAATCTTGATATTTTTTTTGTCCGGCTTTGGCCTTTTTCGCCCAAGAATGCTCGTTTGATGTATGGTTGACCACAAAATCGAGCATTAGATACATTTTTTTTGCCCGCAATGTTGTGGTAAGTCCATCCAAATCTTTTTTGGTACCATAGCGTTTGTCAATCGCGGTGTAATCATTGACCGCATACCCGCCATCATTTTCACCCTTGGGCCTTGTTGTTATAGGCATCAGATGCAATAAGTTGATACCCAAATCTTCAAAGTAGGATAATTTTTGTTGCAACCCATTCAAGTCTTTGTTAAAATGGTCAACATACAATTGCATGCCCATTATTTTTTCTGATTGGTACCAATTACCACTGTTTATTCTTGACAGATCTTGCTCTCTCAGGGTATGGGACCTAGTTTTGTACAGTTTGGGCAACAATGTCAATAAATCATTAAAGGCTCCTGATTCTATACCCTTTGGATAAATAGCTAAAAACAAGTCTTTTAACAGGGTTAAATTGGTGGCCAAACGAAGCTCAAAATGGGCATCTAAATCTTTTGGCTTAGTGGTTTGGGCCAATAACTTATGCAATGCAGCTTGGTTCATACTAGGCGTTCAATTGTTTAGTGGTGGGCAAGGCGGATATTGCCCCATACTTTGTTGTGGTAATGGCGCCTGCTTTATTAGCTATTTCAATCATTTTTAGCAATAGTGCCTTATCATCAAAAATCAATTTGAAATTTGACAACTGGGCGATTTGGTGCAGCAGACAACCAATAAAGGCATCGCCAGCACCCGTAGTGTCAATAGGCTCCACTGTAATACTGGGCACAATTTTATTAAATGAAAAGGTGCTAATATATGTGCCTTCTTTGCCTAAAGTAATCGCTATAATCTGAGCACCTTCTTCATGTAAAAAAGCACAAGCTTCTGCCAAATCTTGCTTACCCGAAAGCAATTGGGCCTCCTCCAAGCTGAATTTGCACAAGTGTGATTTTTGGACAAAGGGCAGGCATTTTTTAATAAAAACGGCCTCATTGTCTTTCCAAAGATCATGACGATAATTGGGGTCAAAACTTATAAAGGAGTTTTTGGTAAGGGCATCAAATAGGTAATGTCCGTAAGCCTCTTCAAGTGGCCCGCCCAACATGGCGGTGGCCGCACCAAAATGAATCATATTTCGGTCAAAATCCCTTTTAATGGCAGAGTCATATTTTAATTCTTTGTCGGCACCCCTGCTAAATACAAAATCACGTTCGCCGTTTTCAGAAATTGAAACGAAAGCGAGTGTGGTAAATGTTTTTGACCTTTGTGCCAACGAAATATCTACCCCTTCTTTTTTGAGCACATCCAGTAAAAAGGTGCCAAAAGGATCTTTGCCCACGCAGCCAATAAAGGTGCTTTTACCGCCTAATCTACTAATTGCGCAGGCGACATTGGCGGGAGCACCGCCAGCTTTTTTGGTAAATATGCCTGCTTTAGAAAGATTGCTACCCTGGTTTTCTGCAACAAAGTCAATTAATAGCTCGCCAACACAAAATATTCTAGTTATCAAACGACTGAAGATTTAGAATTACAAGGTACACAGAAATCTATTGACGTGCCAAAAATATATAGCCCTCTAATACGATAAATCTTAACCTCAAATTTATATGGGTTGCTTTAATTGTACTTAATTTTATAAAAAATTGTTTACATGCGCCGACTTGTTATAGGTGATATTCACTCAGGATTGAAAGCATTGCACCAAGTTTTGGAACGTGCAGAGATAACAAAGAACGACCACTTGATTTTTTTGGGTGATTATGTTGATGGGTGGAGTGCTGCCTTCGAGACCGTTTCGTATTTAATAACGCTCAAAAATACCCACAATTGTACTTTTATACGTGGCAACCATGATGAACTGTGTTATAAATGGATGACCACAGGGGAGGCAAATCCGCAATGGTTGGCACATGGCGGCCACGCCACTAGGGCATCGTATTTAATTGCGGGCAAAGACAAATGGAAATCACATCTTGAATTTTATGAACAGCTTGAAAACACTTTTGTTGATGAGAACAATCGTTTGTATTTGCACGCTGGCTTCACTAATTTAAAGGGAATAGAATTCGAATATTTTGATCAGTTGTTTTATTGGGACCGTACTTTATGGGAATTGGCAAGGGCCATAGACCCAAATATGACCCCCCAAGATGCCAATTATCCAAAGCGATTGATTCACTATAAAGAGATATTTATTGGGCATACGCCCATTTCAAAAATCGACATTGCTGTGCCCAAAAAAGCAGCAAATGTATGGAATGTAGATACTGGGGCAGGTTTTAAAGGGCCCCTAACCATTATGGAAGTTGGAAACAATGTCTTTTGGCAGAGTAATCCCGTTCATGAATTGTACAAAGGAGAAGCAGGCAGAAATCCGTAATATAGTACCATAATCTCAAGAATATTGGAGACCTTTACAGAAAGCAGTCTCCATGTCAACCAAAAACATCCGATTAGAAGTTATGCAGGCCATTGAACCCAAGGTAAAAGGGTTTATGGACTCATTTTTAATGCCCATAGAAGAAATTTGGCAACCTACAGATCTACTTCCTAACCCTCAATCTGATAGCTTTTTTGATGAAATTGAAGAGATTCGTGAAGAATCAAAAGAATTGGGCTATGATTTTTGGGTCACCTTGGTGGCCGATACAATTACGGAAGAGGCGCTGCCTACATATGAATCATGGCTTATGGATGTGGAAGGCATAAATCAACACTCTGGCAAGGAAAATGGCTGGTCAAAATGGGTTCGTGCGTGGACTGCCGAAGAAAACCGGCACGGTGATGTGCTCAACAAGTACCTTTATATTTCTGGAAGGGTCAATATGCGCGAAGTTGAAATTACCACACAACATTTAATCGCTGACGGTTTTGACATTGGAACAGATAGAGATCCCTACAAGAATTTTGTCTACACGACTTTTCAAGAATTGGCAACCAATATTTCGCACAAAAGGGTAGGTAAAATGGCCAAGCAAAAAGGGAATCTCTTATTGGGTAAAATGTGTACCATCATTGCCGGGGATGAAATGCGGCACCATTTAGCCTATCGCGAATTCGTCAAAACTATAATAGATCAAGACCCCAACGGACTCATATTGGCCTTTGCAGATATGATGAAGAAAAAAATAGTCATGCCTGCCCATTTTTTAAGGGAGTCAGGTGGTCAAATAGGGACCGCCTTTGAACTATTTTCAAATTGTGCGCAACGTTTGGGAGTCTATACGGCCCAAGATTACGTGGACATACTCCAAAAGTTGAATGATTATTGGGATATTGGCAGCGTTAGGGGCCTCAATGAACATGCCGAAAAAGCCCGTGACTATTTAATGAATCTACCTGCCCGATTGCAACGCATATCTGAACGAATGAAATTTGGCCAAGATCAGTATCAGTTCAAATGGGTGACTGCCAATGGTATGCTATAATAAAGATTGTTGCTATCACCTTGTGATTTAGAACTTGCCTGCCTTATGGTCATCTTGCCATTTGGCTAACTGCTTCCACTCCCCTAAATGGGCCATTTGGGCTTGCATGGGCCAGGATGCAGGATCATGTATACGATACCTTTTACCCCCAGTATTCAAGACTTCTTGGCATTTATTGGCTGAAGTATCGGCGAGCGCTTTCCAGGTTTTTATTCCGGCTTCATGAAAAAGACCTTCAATCTTTGGACCAATTCCTTCTACAACTTTTAAATCGTCGAATTTAATGCGCTTGCCAAAAGCGGCCTTGGCTTCATTGGCATCAAATGCGACATCCTTGGCAGTAGATGGTGTAATTTTAGAAGCGGCTATGTTTGACGCACCTCCAGTTTCACTTTTTATGGCACCCATTGCAGGTGCTTTTTGATTTTTCAAACACGCATCAAGATCGGCTTTGAGTTGAGCGTTATGATTTTTAAGCGCATTGATTTCATCCCCGCCATCAGTTCCTTTATTTTTTCCTTTGCCCCAATAATAGCCTATAATCAAGCAGATTAAACCAAACAGCAATACCAGTAACCAGTGCAGCACATTTTCTGAGTCCATCGTTGTTTATTTTTTGTTAGCCATACAAAGTATTGAAAAATTTGCAAAAAAGTACTACAAACGCCGATGAATATGTTAAAAACCAGATATTTATGAAAATCCAAAAAGGTTTTTCCCATCCTGTGCATTTCATCTAAACATATATTATTTATAACCAACTACACACTTTTATTGACCGCCTATAATTGACGTACAATTCAACTGAAAAATTATTAAGACTTTTAACTAACGAAAATTCACACCCTATTTCTCCCGACCAAGATCCGGCATTGAAGTAGGGTTTTTCTAGTAATTAGATTGAGTTAGTTTGGTTAAAAGCCGTTTTCTTTATTTTGAAAGCGGCTTTTTTATTTAAACATGAACTCTTGACTCAAGTGGTTTATAGAAGTCTAAAAAGAGGGTAATATTATAAATCAAACTTAATGCCTTGAGCTAAGGGTAATTCCGTTGTATAATTGATGGTATTGGTTTGTCTGCGCATATACACTTTCCAAGCATCTGAACCACTCTCACGACCACCACCAGTTTCTTTTTCTCCTCCAAAGGCACCTCCAATTTCGGCACCTGAGGTGCCAATATTGACATTGGCAATACCGCAATCACTACCAGCGGCAGATAGAAATCGCTCTGCCTCCCTCAAATTATTGGTCATAATTGCCGATGACAACCCTTGTACTACGCCATTTTGTTGTGCGATCGCATTTTCAACATCGCCTGAATATTTCAATAGATATAAGATGGGGGCAAATGTTTCCTCTTGAACTATTTGAAATGAATTTTGGGCTTCAACAATCGCGGGCTTAACATAACAACCACTTTCGTAACCATCACCGTCTAAAACTCCACCTTCAATAAGAATATTTCCGCCCTCTTCTATGGCCTTTTTGAGCGCTTTGGAATACATTTTAACTGCATCGGTATCAATCAACGGACCAACATGGTTATTTTGATCAAGCGGATTTCCTATTCGTAATTGTTTGTAGGCGGCAACAAGGGCCTCTTTTACTTGTTCATACATGGACTCATGAACTATGAGACGGCGGGTAGAAGTACAGCGTTGGCCTGCAGTGCCAACTGCGCCAAAAACGGCTCCTATGACCGTCATTTTAATGTCCGCATCTGGTGTAACAATTATAGCATTATTGCCACCTAGTTCCAACAGTGATTTCCCTAGTCGGGCCGCTACGGCCTGGGCCACGATTTTACCCATACGAATTGAGCCGGTAGCTGAAATTAATGGAATGCGTTTATCATTTGTCATCATTTCACCAACTTTATAATCGCCATTGATCAAACATGAAATGCCCTCTGGCAGATTATTCTGTTTGATTATCTCGGCCATTATATTTTGACAAGCAACGCCACATAGGGGTGTTTTTTCAGAGGGTTTCCACACACATACATCACCACATACCCAGGCCAAAGCTGTATTCCATGCCCAAACGGCCACAGGAAAGTTAAAAGCTGAAATAATCCCCACAACGCCCAACGGATGGTACTGCTCATACATGCGGTGGCCAGGCCTTTCGGAATGCATGGTAAGGCCGTGCAATTGCCTTGATAGACCAACCGCGAAATCACATATATCGATCATTTCCTGCACCTCGCCCAACCCTTCCTGATATGACTTTCCCATTTCGTAGGATACCAATTGCCCTAAAGGCTCCTTAAGTTCACGAAGCTTATCACCAAATTGTCGCACAACTTCGCCTCTTTGAGGCGCCGGAATCGTCCGCCATTCTTGAAAGGCTTTGGTAGCTGCGGCCATCACTTTTTCGTAATC
The DNA here is from genome assembly GCA_013001145.1 of Croceitalea sp. GTDB lineage: Bacteria > Bacteroidota > Bacteroidia > Flavobacteriales > Flavobacteriaceae > Croceitalea. The sequence goes on from JABDND010000182.1 coordinate 41,540, forward strand.
ATCTTTTGAGGTGCCTTTTACTTTGGCAATTAGCGCCCCATCAACGGGAGAATGGGAGGTCAATACATCGCCCGAGCCAAAATGGTTTGTGCCGGTTGAAGTACCAGCGTTAATTTCTTTTAAGCCCAATTGTTTCATGGCCTTGTCCAATCCAAATGAAGAAGTGATTTTTGACATTATATAACTTTTTAAAGCTCTATTGTTAGAATTTTGACAAAACTACAAAGAATACTCATGAAGAAACATACGAACACTCATGAATAAAGTTGTACCAGTAAAAGCAGTAATCCTATCAATGCAGGAAAGCTCTGCACAACAAGTATCTTTTTGGAGACCGAAT
>JABDND010000210.1 GCA_013001145.1 Croceitalea sp.
AATGACATCATAAGAGTTGTCTTCAAAGGGAAGCTCACAAATATCGGCTTTGATATCAGCTAAAGGTGAATTAAGGTCGGTAGTAACATATTCCAAATTCTTCAATTGCCTGAATCGCCCATAAAAAGCTTGTTCGGGAGCAAAGTGCAGTACCTTCAAATTATCGGTAAAAAAATTGGTGTTTTCCTTTAGATACAGCCATAGTAAGCGATGACGCTCCAGCGAAAGGGTAGAAGGTGATAGCACATTTTCTCTTGGATTTTCATATCCATAGGGAAGAAACTTTCGAAACCCTTTACCGTCAATAGGGTCAATATAATTATTGCCTTTTAAAAAGAAAGCCAAAATAGGCCTAACCCAATAACTAATTTTGATTAGCCAAGGTCTTGGCAGAAGGTTCAAAAAATATTTAAAGAGTTTAGACACGTATTACACCAATTTGTGCCTTCTAAATTCAGCTTCTTCATCAGACTTGATTCCCAAAGCATCATAGATGTATTGAAAGGTCGAAAGTAGTTCGGGCTTGCCGTCAATCAAAGCGACATTATGTTCAAAATGCGCACTTGGCTGACCATCGGCAGTAAGAATGGTCCAACCATCTTTCAATTGTTTAATACGTCGAGTTCCCATATTGATCATCGGTTCAATGGCTACAACCATGCCATTTACAAACTTTTTTCCGCGGCCCCGCTTGCCGTAATTGGGCATTTGCGGATCTTCATGAAGTTCTTTGCCCAAACCATGGCCTACAAGCTCACGTACCACCCCATAATCGTGTTTTTCTGTATGGTTTTGAATAGCATAAGCGACATCACCAACGCGATTGCCCAGCTTAAATTCACGAATACCAATATATAATGATTCTTTGGTAACTTTTAATAGATTCTTGGTTTCAGGAGCAACTTCACCAACCTCAAAAGTATAGGCGTGGTCACCATAATAGCCATTCTTCAAGGCCCCGCAATCCACAGAAATAATATCTCCCTCTTTGAGCGGTTCGTTGTTCGGTATACCATGTACTACCTGGGCATTGGGGCTCCAGTTCAAGGTGTTGGGAAAGTCGTACATGCCTAAAAAACCAGGTTCAGCACCTTGTTCACGAATATATTCTTCCGCCATTTTATCCAGCTTCAATGGATTGGCGCCCGGCTTAATTTCATTGGCGATCATACCCAGGGTACGCGATACCACTAGCGCACTTTCGCGCATTATCTCTATTTCTTCTAATGTCTTTACTTTGACCATAGTTGCAAAGATAAGCGGTTCTATATTTTGAGACTAATCGCTTTAATGACAAAAATCTTCCTCAAGCAACCAACTAACTTGATATGGTCATTTGTACATATTGGACCAATGGAGTCAAAAATAATTATATCAATGATTTTTGGGTCATTAACTTGGGTTGAGGAACGCCCATCATTTTTAATATGGTCGGTGCTATATCTGCCAACACACCATTTTTAATTGTCTTAATATCATTATCTATCAAAATGAGTGGAACAGGGTTTGTGGTGTGGGCCGTATTAGGACTTCCATCGGGATTGATCATGGTATCACAATTGCCATGGTCTGCAATCAAAATCGTGGAATAACCATTTTCCAAGCCAGCTGTGACGACATCCTTGGCACATGTATCAACAGTTTCACATGCCTTAATGGCTGCTTCCATAACTCCTGTATGGCCAACCATATCAGGGTTGGCAAAGTTTAGGCAAATAAAGTCCGCTTCTCCTTTTTTAAGTTCTGGGATAATGGCATCCCGAATATCATACGCACTCATCTCTGGTTTTAAATCGTAGGTAGCCACTTTTGGGGATGGACAAAGCAGTCGTTTTTCGCCTTCAAAGGGTTTTTCACGTCCTCCATTAAAAAAGAAGGTCACATGTGGGTATTTTTCGGTTTCCGCGATTCTAATCTGTTTTTTATCTGCTTTGGCCAAAACTTCGCCAAGGGTGTCTTTAATATTTTCTTTATCATAAACAACTTTAATGCCTTTATATGAGTCGTCATAGTTGGTCATGGTCACATAATACAAATCAAGTTTGTGCATATTGTATTCGTGAAAATCTTGTTGGCTTAAGGCTTCGGTCAATTCGCGGCCGCGATCGGTTCTAAAGTTGAAGAATATTACAACATCCTTTGGTTTAATTTTTCCTTGAGGCTCTAGAACAATTGGTTCAATAAATTCATCGGTAATATTTTGGTCGTAACTTTTTTGCAGGGCCTCGTCGACATCATTAAATTTTTCTCCCTTGCCGTTTACTACAAGATCATAAGCCTTTTTCACACGCTCCCAGCGTTTATCGCGGTCCATGGCAAAGTACCGTCCTATAACAGTAGCCAATTTGGATTTAGTTCCTTTACAGTGTTTTTCCAGGTCTTGCAGGAATGTTTTTCCACTTTTGGGGTCAACGTCTCGACCATCTGTAAAGGCATGTATATAAGATTGTACCCCAAAACTTTCGGCGGTGTCAATCAATGCAAATAGATGGTTTATATGGCTATGTACGCCACCATTACTCACCAAGCCCAGAAAATGCACCTGGCGATCATTATTTTTGGCATATTCAAAGGCCTCTTTAATCACTTTCTCGTCTTTTAAGGTATTCTCTTTTACCGCCTTGTTGATTTTAGCCAAATCTTGATAAACGATACGGCCAGCACCCAAGTTCATATGACCAACTTCGCTATTGCCCATTTGACCTTCGGGCAACCCCACGTTCATACCGTCTGTTAATAAATCGGCATTGGGATATTTAGTATATAAAGAATCTACAAAAGGAGTATTCGCCTGTTCTATAGCAGAGACCTTTGGATCAGGTGATTTTCCCCAACCGTCCAAAATCATCAAAATTACTTTCTTGTTCATGTATTTTAGTTGTACCTCAAAAATAAAGTCTTTTGAGCTCTATAACTAGTTTTTGGCTTTATTTTGACACGTTAGGGGAATTCGTTGATGAGTATGCACCAAAGAATAAGACCCATCGCATATTGCGATGGGTCTTAAACATTTACCTTATAGTGTTCAAGTAAAAGAGTAAATTTTAAAGTCGTTATTTAAAATTCAAAACCGGTAAATGCCCTATAAAAGAAAGCATAAACAGCCAAGAATATCATGATTGCGCAAAATACCGAATAGGCCTTTAAAAATAATACCAAATACTGTGGTCTACAATTGTCAAAAGCTTCGACATACAAATTTTTAAAATTCAATAGTGTTCCCATTCTGTAGGTTTTTTGTTCTAGCTACGAGGGATTAAGTTCTTGTTCTCGATTTAGGTTCAATAAAGATAAGCAAATAAGGCGGATTGCACGAATATATCGGTGAATGCCCGAATATTATCGACCAGTATACTTAAAAATTGCTTCTTTTATTTTTTCGATACGATTTTCAGGATCTGGGTGAGTGCTTTGAAATTCAGGGACTCTATTGGGCCCTGCAGCATTTTTTAAGATTTGCATGACATTAATCATCTCATTGGGATCATAATCGGCCTGAATCATAAAGAGGACGCCTAGTTCATCACTTTCCAATTCATCTCCTCTTCCATTTTTTAAAAGTGTGTTTTGACCAATACCTTGCACCAAACCACCCATTTCGGCACCAACGGAAGCACCCATAGTTAATTTTTGCCAAAAACTACTTTCTGCAATACGTTCGGCAGAATGGCGACCTATAACATGGCCGATTTCATGACCCAAAACGCCGGCAAGTTGAGCTTCGTTAAGTTGAGAAAACAGTGCATAAGTAATAAAACACTGGCCTCCTGGCAGAGCAAATGCATTTATGGTTTGGTCATCGGCAAGTAAATGAAAATCGTATTTGTATGGGGTTTCGCGAGCAATACTGTTTTTGACCAAGCGCTGACCTACGGCATCCACTAAAGTCTGCATGCGTTGGTCAGGGTATAGCCCTCCATGCTGTTGTGCCATCTGTGGAGCACTCTGCAGCCCGATGGCAATTTCTTGTTCCGTACTCATATTGATAGTTTGAATACGGCCTGTATAAGGGTTTTCTTCTTTGTTGTTACAACGTTGGATGAATGCAAAAGCAACTATTGCCAGACCAATAAGGATGCGAATTTTCCAGCTACCTCTACTTCTCATGGTAATGGGCGTTCTTTGTGATTAGGAAAGATACAAAAATTGGACTATAACAAGTCGGGATTTATATCCAAAATATTGTTGTGTATATAATCTTTCAAAAAACCAGTGGTAAAATGTTCAACACCCTCAAATTGTTCATATTGAAGCAG
>JABDND010000002.1 GCA_013001145.1 Croceitalea sp.
GCCCAAAGTTGGCCTGCAATCTCAATTTTGGCATTGAAAAAATCGGGCCCTGCCAATTGATTTTGGCCGCCAGTCGCTAAGATTAAAACATTTTCATTATCGACAGTGGTAAGGGCTTGGCCACTTAATTTATTTGTTTTCCATATAAAATGAAGTAAATCTTCGCGCATGGCACTAAAATAATATTTTGTCTCCCTAAGTCTAGGGCTAGAATGACCTTTTAGAAATGCCTTGGACTATTGACTTGGCTCTGCCACTTCACCTTCCCATTCTGTGAAGCCACCGGTTAGGTTAAAGGCATTTTCTATACCAATACTCTTCATGATGGCACAAGCTTGACCACTTCTATTGCCAGATCGACAATACACATAGTAGTTTTTTGAAGAATCCAATTGCTTGATTTCATCTAAAAAACCTTGTCCTAAATAAATATCTATATGCGTGGCCCCTGGTATAATACCCTCAGCTACTTCTTCTGGTGTCCGTACATCCAAAATATGCGCATTATTGTCATTTTTGATACGCTCTGACCATTCTTGTTGTGTTAAATCTGACATCTTATTCTTTTATATTTTGCTAAAATAAAAATCCGAAGCGTTGCTCCGGATTTAAAATTGATTTATTTTCATTTTATACCTTTATGGAACAGCCAATTGCCTTGGTCATGGCCGGTTCAATAGGTTGGCCACTTAACATGGCGTCAACAGCATTTTCAACATATTTTACTTTAACCTGACTTTCATCTTGATAGTTGTCATCAATGGCGCCTATGTAGCGCACAACATTGCCATCTTCCGTTTTTTCAAGCAAATAAACGTGTGGTGTTCTGGTAGCGCCGTATTGCGGAAATATTTTTTGTCCATCATCCAATAAGTATGGAAAAGTAAAGCCCTTTTCTTGTGCACGTTCTTTCATGGCCTCAAAACTATCACCTGCCTTTACCTCTGGATTGTTGGGATTGATTGCAATTACTGGCACTCCTTTTTCTTTAAACTTATTGTCCAACGCAATAATTCTATCTTCATAAGCCACGGCATACGGACAGGTATTGCAAGTGAATATCACCAAAAAGCCTTCGGCATTTTTATAATCCGCCAAAGAAACCATTTTTCCATCTATGTTTGGCAATGAAAAGTCTGTGGCCAAATCACCTATCTCATAACCTGAAAGATTAACATCGGTATTTGGAATAATGCCTATAATAAAGGCCAATGTCAAAATTAAAAAAGTCTTTAAAGTTCCCATTTGCTTAGTTTAAAAATTTATTTAACTCCTCATTTAGTTCATTATAAGTAAAACCCCTTTCAAAAAAGGTACGCTTGTTCGAATTATAGATTAAAGTGGCCGGTATGCCTCCACCCCAATCCTCATCTATTTTTGGTATCCATTCATTCATATTAGGATCATCAAGAATCACCACTTTGCCTTTTAGGTCATTCTTTTTGACGAACGGCACCAATCGCTTTTCCCACATTGTTGGCATATCTAAGCTGACCAACACCAATTCTACCCCATTACTTTTTTGTTCAGCATATACTTTTTCAAGAAAAGGCAACTCTTCAATACAAGGTTTACACCAGGTGGCCCAAAAATTGACAATATATGTTTTGCCATCTGCTTTGTTTAAAAGGGGTTCTATGCCTTCATAGTCATAAATGGGAAAATTAACAGTTGTATTGGTTTTTTGGGTTTGGTTTGAATCTGCGGCATTGGCCACTTCATCTTGATCATTTTTTTTACTGTTATTACAAGATGTGATGAATAACAAGATAAAGACCAATTGTATTAAAAATTTCATTCTTTTAGTTTAATCTTTAAAATTAAAAATTGGCTCGCCCTAGACTTTTTATTTAACAAAAGTTTATCGCTTTGCTATTGAGGGACCTTGAAAATATCATATACATTTGTATATACAATTATTGTAATGACATGAATGTAGAGGAAGTTATCAAAACAACAAAGCAGATTCCCTTGGAAAGTAGGACGATTATTCACCTGACCTTGGTTCAAAATAAGATAAGTGAAGCTATGGGGCATGCTTTAAAACCTTTTGATGTGTCGTTGCAACAATTTAATGTGCTTCGCATATTGCGGGGACAGAATGGCTTACCTGCCAATCTTTCAACCTTAAATGAGCGAATGGTGTCCAAAATGAGCAATACAACCCGCTTGGTCGACAAGTTGATTTTGAAAGGATTGGTTAACAGAGTGGTTTGTAAAACAAATCGCAGAAAGGTCGAAATTACCATTACCGAAAATGGCAAAGCCAGTCTGATGGAAATGGATTTGGCCGTAAAACAAGCCGAGAAATCGGTATTGGAAGATTTCAACACTACAGAACTAAAGGAATTAAATCAACTCTTAGATAAATTTTAAAATGAAAAGCATCATTGAAAATAGAACCTGGCGCTATGCTACCAAAAAATTTGACGCCACTAAGAAAGTGGCAGACAAAGACATTGAAATACTTTTGGAAGCCACACGCCTAAGTGCGAGTTCTTTTGGTCTACAACCCTATCATGTATTGGTTGTCACTAACCAGGCCATTAAAGAGCAACTAAAGCCTGCTTCATGGGGCCAAACACAAATAACAGATGCTTCTCATCTCATCGTTTTCGCCAATGCGACCGATTTTGGAGATGATATGATTGATGATTATCTGAACAATGTCAGCGAAACACGGAATATTCCAGTAGATACACTTAAAGGCTATGGTGAATTTATGAAGGAAAAATTATTGCCACTTCCCCAAGATTCAAAAACAGTCTGGACAGAAAAGCAAGTTTATCTAGCATTTGGCAATTTGATGCAGGCCGCTGCCGAGTTAAAGATCGACACCTGCCCTATGGAAGGTTTTGAGCCAGAAAAGTACAATGAAATTCTTGGCTTGGAAGACAAAAACCTGAATGCCTGCGTGGTCTTGGCCGTTGGTTATCGCTCTGAAGAAGACGAGACACAGCACTACGCCAAAGTTCGCAAATCACCAGAAGAATTATTTACTCATATATAAATTCAATTATTAAAAACAAAAATTAAATCAAAATCATGAAAACTAGATTATTAAGCTTAGTACTTACTTTATTTGTAGGCTTCACCACCCAGGCCAACACAAACAACGATGAAAAAAAAGAAGTTAAGACCGACGCAAGTACCGTAACGTGGAAAGCCTACAAAGTTACTGGTTCGCACACGGGCACCATTGCAATTAAATCTGGTGCGTTGGTGTTTGATGGCGCTAAATTGACCGGCGGTGAATTTGTTGTTGACATGACCACCATTAACACTACCGATCTTCAAGGTGACTACAAAGCCAAATTGGATGGGCATTTGAGTTCCGACGATTTCTTTGGGGTAGCTTCACACCCAACCTCTACCTTGGTGTTCACCAATGTGGAAGCCACAGGAAAAAACTCGTACCAAGTTAAAGGTGACTTGACCATTAAAGGCACCACCAAACCGGTAACCTTTGACGTTTCTGTATACGGAAGCAAGGCAACCGCTACAATGAAAGTAGACAGAGCAGAATACGACATTCGTTATGGATCTGGTAGCTTTTTTGACAATTTGGGCGACAAAACCATTTATGATGAATTTGATTTGGTAGTTGATTTAGAATTCTAAGCCTACCACAGCATTTATGCAAATCCCGATAAGCGAAACAGCTTTATCGGGATTTTTAATTTTAGTTGTTCAGTTTCAAATTCCTTTCTATATTTGAACCAATGAAAGTAGAAACAGTAAATACTTGGTGGTGGAATACCTTACGACAAATTTCGTGAGCTAGTCCCCATTATAAAAATATAGAGGCTTGTCATCACGACAAGCCTTTTTTAATTTATAGATTTTGATATGCCGTTCAAACTAAAAACACATTACAAAAAAATATTGGCCGATACCATTACGCCGGTGAGTGTTTATTTGAAAATTAGAGATCGTTTTCCAAATAGTATCCTATTGGAAAGTAGTGATTACCACGCCAACGATAATAGTTTTTCTTACATCTGTTGCAATCCTATAGCTTCTATTAAAATTCAAAACGAAGTCATCGAAGAACAGTTTCCCGATGGTACGACCACTAGCACAAAAATTGATTTACATACTGATATCACAGAGGTTATCAGCCAATTTGGGCAGCATTTTGCGGTAAGCAACCACAAATTTAAATTCATAAACAACGGTCTTTTCGGCTTTATGGCCTATGACGCTGTTCGTTATTTTGAAGATGTTCAAATTTCAAAAAAAGACAATTCAGTTGAAATTCCAGATATCTATTATGCGGTATACCAGAATATAATCGCCATCAATCATTTTAAGAACGAAGCCTACCTGTTCGCCCACTGTTATCAATCTGAAAACAATATTTCAGAATTGGAACAAGTACTCAAAATAAGAAGTTTTGCCACCTATAATTTCACCAAAGAAGGCGAAGTGGCTTCAAATTTAAAGGATGAAGATTTTTTGGAGCACGTGGCCTTGGCCAAAAAACATTGCCGAAGAGGTGATGTTTTTCAATTGGTGCTCTCAAGAAGATTCTCCCAAAATTTTAAAGGCGACGAATTCAATGTATATCGTGCCCTTCGATCTATTAATCCTTCACCTTATCTCTTCTTTTTTGATTATGGTGATTTTAAAATTTTTGGCAGTTCTCCAGAAGCTCAACTGATCGTCAAAGATGGTAAAGCAGAAATTCATCCCATAGCTGGTACTTACAAAAGAACGGGGAATGATGAAAAAGATGCTGAATTGGCCAAGCAGTTGGCGGTCGATGGTAAAGAAAACAGCGAGCATGTGATGTTGGTAGATCTGGCACGGAATGATTTGAGTAGAAACGGAAATATGGTTAACGTTGAAACCTATAGAGAAGTGCAGTATTTTTCTCATGTTATCCATTTGGTTTCTAAGGTGACAGGGATAAAAAAACCTGATATTTCGACCCTAAAAATAGTGGCCGACACTTTTCCTGCGGGAACATTGAGTGGAGCGCCCAAGCACAAAGCCATGCAGCTCATAGAAAAATATGAGAAAACAAGCAGAGGTTATTATGGCGGTGCCATTGGTTTTATGGATTTCAATGGAAATTTTAACCACGCCATCATGATCCGTACATTTTTGAGCAAGAACCACCAACTGCATTTTCAAGCTGGAGCCGGTCTTGTTGCTGCTTCAAATGCAGAAGATGAATTACAAGAAACCTATAATAAGTTAGGTGCTTTGAACAAAGCCCTTGAAATTGCTGAAACGATCTAAATGGAACGTAAACTATTAATGATCGACAATTACGATAGTTTCACCTACAATCTTGTCCATTATTTGGAAGAATTGGATTGTACGGTTGTTGTAAAAAGAAATGATCAATTGACTTTGAAAGAAGTATCAGAATACGACGAAATTGTACTTTCACCAGGCCCCGGTATTCCCGATGAAGCGGGTTTGCTCAAACCCATAATTGAAAAATATGGAGCAACCAAGAGGATATTTGGCGTATGCTTGGGACAACAAGCGATTGCAGAGGTATATGGCGGAACCTTGGTAAATCTAGATCAAGTGTATCATGGCGTGGCAACCACTATTAAAATCATCAATGATGATATGATTTACAAAGGTATGCCCAAAGAGATTGAAGTGGGAAGATATCACTCTTGGGTGGTAGATGCCGATCTGCCAGATAGTCTGGTGGCTACGGCAATTGATTCTGAAGGGCAAATCATGTCGCTCAAACATAAAACGTATGATATCCATGCGGTTCAATACCATCCTGAATCTGTATTGACACCGGTGGGAAAACAATTACTCAAAAACTGGCTGAACAAATGAAAGAAATCTTAAATAGCTTGATCAACCATGAAATTCTATCCAAGGAAGATGCCAAGCAAATTTTGGTCAATATTGCCAAAGGTGAATATAACAGCAGTCAAATAGCGGCCTTCTTGACGGTCTATATGATGCGTAGCGTGACCATTGAAGAATTGGAAGGATTTAGAGATGCCTTATTGGAGCTATGTCTGGCCGTTGATTTAGCTGCCTACAACCCTATTGACCTTTGTGGCACGGGCGGCGACGGCAAAGACACCTTCAATATTTCTACCTTGGCCTCTTTTGTAACTGCTGGTACCGGTATTAAGGTAACCAAACATGGTAATTATGGGGTCTCTTCAAAATGTGGCAGTAGTAATGTCATGGAGTTTTTGGGCATTAAATTCAGTAATGAAAGTGATTTTTTAGAAAAATGTATTGCTGAAACAGGAATATGTGTTCTTCATGCACCCTTGTTTCATCCTGCAATGAAAAATGTGGCACCCATCCGTAAAGAATTGGCCGTAAAAACCTTTTTTAATATGCTGGGGCCCATGGTCAACCCTGCTTTTCCCAAGAATCAAATGGTCGGTGTATTCAATTTGGAATTGGCCAGAATGTACGGGTATCTTTATCAGAATACCGATAAAAACTTTACGGTACTTCACGCTCTTGATGGTTATGATGAAATTTCATTGACAGGCGACACCAAAACCATATCCAATGGGGCTGAAGCTATTTTAAAACCTGAAGATTTTGGTATCAGTCACATAAAAGCAAATGAAATTATAGGCGGTAAAGATGTAGCGGAATCGGCCCAAATATTTTTGGATATACTAAATGGTAAGGGCACAGAAGCACAAAACAATGTAGTTTGTGCCAATGCCGGGGTGGCTATTGCAACCGTAGAAGGAATAGCTCCAAGATTAGGATTTGAGAAAGCGAAAGAAGCATTGCTATCGGGCAAAGGGCTTTTGGCCTTGAAAAAACTTCAAAAACTAAGTGCTGCATGAACATATTAAATAAAATTGTAGCTGACAAACGTAGGGAAGTTGATATGAAAAAATCACTGTTCCCCATTTCACAATGGGAAAAATCCATCTTATTTGAACGCAAAACCGTATCCTTGGCGAAAGCTTTAAGGCAAAGCAATAGCGGTATTATTGCAGAACATAAAAGACGCTCACCATCTAAAGCGGTGATCAACCAAAATTTGAATGTGCAAGATGTGGCGCTGGGTTATGAAAAAGCCGGTGTTTGCGGCATGTCTGTACTTACAGATAATAAATATTTTGGGGGTTCTTTGGATGATCTAGTGCTTTCTAGAGCAACGGTCGACATGCCTTTGCTCCGCAAGGAATTCATTATTGACGAATACCAAATTTTTGAAGCCAAGGCGCATGGCGCCGATGTGATTTTACTTATTGCAGCCATTTTAACACGTGATGAAATATCCAAATTTTCAAAAAGTGCAAAAAGTTTGGGGCTGGACGTGCTGCTGGAGGTCCACGATGAAGACGAACTCCAAAAATCTATTATGCCCAGTATAGATATGCTCGGAGTCAACAATCGTAATCTAAAAACCTTTGAAGTCAGTTTGGAAACGAGCAAGGCTTTGGCCTATAAAATTCCTGGTGACTTTGTAATAGTCTCAGAAAGTGGTATTAGCAGTATGGATGCCATTAAAGAATTACAACCTTATGGCTTTCAAGGCTTTTTGATTGGAGAAAATTTTATGAAAACCGACGATCCGGGAAAAGCGGCACATGAATTCATTCAAAAATTGACGCCATGAAATTGAAGGTCTGTGGAATGAAACAAAATCCAGCGCAAGTTGCCGCCTTGTCTCCAGACTATTTGGGCTTTATTTTTTGGGAGCCTTCATCACGCTATTTTAATGTTGAAATCCCCAAATTACCAAAGTCCATTAAAAAAGTAGGCGTATTTGTAAACGCCAAGATTGAAGATATTCTAGAAAAAGTTACTCATTACAAACTAGATGCCGTGCAATTGCATGGCCAAGAAAACACCAGCTTTTGCACAAAGCTACTACAAGTTTTGGCAAAAGATGAATTACAAATACAAATTATTAAGGTATTCTCCATCAAAGACCAATTTGATTTTGGGGTCTTGGAACCCTTTGAAGAACTTTGCGATTATTTTCTCTTTGATACCAAGGGTAAATTGCCAGGGGGCAACGGTTATGCTTTTGATTGGTCGGTTTTAAAAAGCTACCCGTCAACCAAGCCCTACTTTTTGAGCGGCGGCATTGGTTTGGAAAGTAGCACCCAATTGAAAAGTTTCATCGCGTCCAAGGCGGCGAAACAGTGCCATGCCATTGATGTAAACAGTCAATTTGAAATTGAACCAGGACTAAAAAATATTGATGATTTAAAACGACTTAAAAAATTGCTGAAAAATGAGTTATCACGCTAATGAAAAAGGATATTACGGAGAGTTCGGAGGTGCTTTTATCCCTGAAATGCTTTATCCTAACTGCGAAGAGTTAAGACAAAATTACATTCGCATCATGCAAGATCCTTCTTTTCAAGAAGAGTTCCACCAATTGCTAAAAGATTATGTGGGTAGGCCTACCCCACTCTATTTTGCCAAACGATTATCTGAAAAATATAATACCAAAGTTTACCTCAAACGTGAAGATTTATGCCATACCGGAGCCCATAAAGTAAATAATACCATAGGCCAGATACTCATGGCAAAAAAATTGGGAAAAAACCGTATCATCGCAGAAACAGGGGCTGGCCAGCATGGTGTGGCCACTGCCACTGTTTGTGCGTTAATGGGTATTGAATGTGTAGTGTATATGGGTGAAATTGATATTGCAAGGCAGGCACCCAATGTGGCACGCATGAAAATGTTGGGAGCAAAAGTAAAGCCAGCGTTATCTGGCAGTCGCACGCTGAAAGATGCCACCAATGAAGCCATTCGAGATTGGATCAATAATCCGGTTGATACGCATTATATCATTGGTTCCGTGGTTGGCCCACATCCTTACCCCGATATGGTGGCTCGTTTTCAATCGGTCATCTCTGAAGAGATTAAATGGCAATTGAAGGAAAAAGAAGGCCGTGAAAATCCTGATTATGTGGTTGCTTGTGTAGGTGGAGGCAGCAATGCCGCTGGTGCATACTACCATTATTTAGATACGCCCGAGGTAGGCATTATTGCCGTTGAGGCCGCAGGCAAAGGCGTTAATACCGGTGAAAGTGCTGCTACCTCAGCCCTGGGTAAGGTAGGTATCATCCATGGAAGCAAAACGCTTTTAATGCAGACCGATGATGGCCAAATTACGGAGCCCTATTCCATTTCGGCTGGGCTTGACTATCCAGGTGTAGGGCCCATGCACGCCCACTTGTTCAAATCGGGACGGGGCGAATTCATATCCATCACAGACGATGAGGCCATGACGGCAGGATTGGAAGTTTCGCAGTTGGAAGGCATCATTCCAGCCATAGAAACTTCGCATGCCTTTGCCATTTTTGAATATAAAAAATTCAAAAAAGACGATGTGGTAGTATTCAACCTTTCAGGCAGGGGCGATAAAGATTTGCAGACTTATATTGATTACTTCAAGCTATGAACAGAATAAATCAAGCACTTAAAGCCGATAAGAAACTCTTGTCCATATATTTTACGGCAGGCTATCCTAAGCTAGAAGACACGGTTCCCATATTAAACGCATTGCAAAATAGCGGTGCTGATATGATTGAGATTGGCCTTCCTTTTAGCGACCCTTTGGCCGATGGTCCCACCATTCAAGAAAGTTCTACTGCGGCCTTAAAAAATGGCATGCACACAGAGCTGCTTTTTGAACAATTAAAGGATATTAGAAATACTATTACCATTCCGCTGATTGTCATGGGCTACTTTAATCCTATGTTGCAATATGGAGTGGAAGCCTTTTGTGAAAAATGCCATGAAATTGGCATTGATGGCATCATTATGCCCGATTTACCATTGGATGTTTATCAAGAAGAATATGAAGCAATATTCAAAAAAAATGGCCTTGTGAATGTTTTCTTGATTACTCCGCAAACCAGCGTTGAACGCATTAAGCAAATTGATGCGGCCTCGGAAGGTTTTATTTATATGGTTAGTTCCGCAAGCACCACAGGGGCAAAAACAGGCTTTGGTGATGAGCAGGTGGCTTATTTTGAAAGAATTTCCGCCATGAATTTAAAATCACCACAAATTGTAGGTTTTGGCATAAGCAATGAAGCCACATTTAATACAGCTACAAAAAGCACGAAAGGTGCTATTATTGGCTCGGCATTTATTAAGTTTCTGACCAATAATGGCGTTGCTTCAATTGAAAGTTTTATCAAAAGTATTCGATCTTAATATGAACATAATCAATAATTGGAAATTCATCATTATTCTATGTTTGACCTTGGGATTGGCACCCTTTTTTCCTGAACCACACCTATGGGGCAAGATTCGATGGATTAGCGGAGGGGCCGTTGGCATGGAGTTCAAAGATTGGTTTGATGTTCTATTTCACGGTGCTCCGTTCTTATTATTATTTCGAAAGTTGTTGCTCGTATTAATCAAAAAATAATTACTTATTTTTCATTACTTAAGATTTCACATTAAAGTCTATCTTTCTAAAAAAGTACAAATCCTATGAGAAAAGTTGGCGTTTTAGCCTTTATTTATCTGCTCTTCCAATTTGGTTATGCCCAAGATTCCACGGCCATCAAATCACAAGTGGCCATGGCCATCAACGAGCTGCGTGATTTTGTTTCCATACCCAATGATGCCTTGAATGAAGATGATATAGATGACAATATATTTTGGTTGAAGAAAAAATTCAGTGAACGCGGATTTAATACCTCGGTATTGCCCACAGACAATCTTCCACTCTTTTTTGCAGCTCTCCCTATGGAAGATGATAAACCCACTTTACTTATTTACATGCATTTTGACGGTCAATCAGTAGATGCAAACAAATGGAACCAACCCAACCCCTATGAAGTGGTGCTTAAGGAACCTGGTGAAGAAGGTTGGGTAACACACCCTTTTGATGATATGTTGGAGGACATTGATTATAATTGGCGCCTGTTCGGTCGTTCCACCTCCGATGATAAAGGCCCGATCATCATGTTCTTGAATGCCATAGACTTGCTTAAAAAGAAAGGTAAAGAACTTCCTTTTAACATTAAGTTGATATTAGATGGGGAAGAAGAAAAAAGCAGCGCACCCCTTCCTAAAGCGGTCAAGGAATATCGTGAATTATTAATGGCTGATTTTTTGGTAATTGCTGACGGACCTGTACATGTGTCTGAACGCCCAACAGTTGTTTATGGTTGCCGGGGCATAACTACACTTTCACTGACCACCTATGGCCCTATAAAACCGCAACATAGTGGCCATTATGGCAATTATGCACCCAATCCCGGCTTTCAATTAGCTCAGCTATTGGCTGCGATGAAAGATGGTGAAGGCCGCGTATTGATTCCTGGCTATTATGATGGCATCAAATTGGATGAAACCACACAAAATATTCTGAAAAGTGTGCCCGATGATGATAATGCCATAGCAGAAAAATTACAGTTCAAAACTGCAGAAAAAGTAGGTACGTTTTACCAAGAGGCCCTACAATATCCCAGTTTAAACATTAGGGGTCTAGGTTCGGGGTGGATAGGACCCAAAGCACGTACCATTGTACCTGAAAGTGCCACGGCAGAATTAGATTTAAGATTGGTACCTGAAAGTGACGGCCAAAGACTGAAGAATTTGGTAAAAGCCTTTATCACCAAGCAAGGTTATCATGTAATAGATCATGTGCCTTCAAAAGAGGAGCGTATGGCCCATGACAAAATCGTCACGGTACTTGAAGGCCCTGTAAGTGACGCCTTTAGAACCGATTTGGACAATAACTATGGTCAATTTTTGGTGCAAACGCTAAATCAAGCCTTTGGTGAACCTGTTGTACAAATTCGCATCATGGGCGGCACAGTGCCCATTGCACCCTTTATCAATGAACTCAAAATACCCGCTTTTATAATACCCATGGTCAACCCTGACAATAACCAACATAGCCCTAACGAAAATCTAAAAATTGGGCAACTGGCCTACGGTATCAAGACATTTTACAATATCATGAATTCCCCGATAAAACAGTAAAGTATTTAGATTTATGTAATGCTGACCTATAAAACCAAAAGAAACATCGCTCGCATTCTTCCTTTCGGAATTATCTGGCTTGTTTTTGGATGGGTCTTTCTATTGATTGAACATGCCGCCCTTGATGGTTCCAATTACTTTCCAACAACGGCCATTCAATTGGATTTTCGCGTTTTTATGTTTGCCAGTTTGGCAGTTACCCTAGTGGGATTGTCTGTTGGAGCCATTGAATTGTTGTTTTTGAACAAGAGGTTCACAAGCAAAACCTTGCTTCAAAAAATAATTTATAAACTGCTTTTCTACATCTGCTTTCTGTTTTTGGTCATGTTGATTGCTTTTCCCGTTGCCGCAAGTATACAGTTGCAGACTACAATTTTGGACCAGGCTGTTTGGATAAAATTTATAGCTTACCTAAGTAGCATTACACTATTGAGTACTGCTGTTCAATTGAATGTATCTTTGGTGGCCTCTCTTCTTTATTCCGAAATAAGTGAAAACTTGGGCCAAGGTGTTTTGCTAAATTTTTTTACAGGAAAATACCATACCCCAAAAGAGGAAAATCGCATTTTCATGTTTGCAGATATGAAATCATCGACTACTATCGCAGAAAAATTGGGGCATATTGAATACTTTGAGTTGCTTAAGACATACTATCAAGTATTGGCACCACCAATTGTGAAATATGCCGGCGAAGTGTACCAGTATGTAGGTGATGAAATTGTAATTTCATGGAAACTAAAAAATGGCTTGGAAAACAACAATTGTTTGCGGGCATTTTTTGAAATGCAAAGAGCATTGACCAATCATGCCGAAATTTTTGAAAAACGATTTGGCCTGATGCCCAGTTTTAAAGCCGGGCTACATTATGGTTTGGTAACAACTGGAGAAATTGGTGAATTAAAAAAGGACATCATTTTTACTGGCGACGTTTTAAATGCCACCGCAAGATTGCAGTCTATGTGCAATGACTATAGGGTAGACAATATCATATCATCCGAATTGTTGGAAATGCTAAACCTCAACGACACTTTCAAGATTCAAACATTGGGTACCCAAGAACTAAAAGGAAAAAAGGAAAAAGTATCGCTTGCTACCTTATCCTTAAATGAAGGGTAATAGATATGCCACGACGCGTATTTTTTCCAATTTTCCTACAAAAATGAATTTTTCCATTAACAGACGACCA
>JABDND010000003.1 GCA_013001145.1 Croceitalea sp.
TGTCTATACCTTTTACATTCTCTTTTAAGTATTTCATTTTAGCCCCATATTCATCGGGCAGGCAATACCCCGTAGTGTCTGGAATGTTTAAAACTGTGGCTCCGGCTTTGATAACCGCCTCGCACACACGCGCCAAATATTCATTGTCTGTGCGACCGGCATCCTCGGCATAAAATTCTACATCTTCCACAAAGGTCTTTGCATAAGAAACCGCGCCCACGGCACGTTCTAAGATATTTTGCCTGTTTGATTTGAATTTATGAAGAATATGGGAGTCAGAAGTGCCAATGCCAGTATGAATACGTGGTTTTTTGGCAATTTTAATCGCTTCGGCCGCAACTTCAATATCTTTCTTGACAGAACGGGTCAATCCACATACTGTGGCATTTTTGACCAATTTGGCAATTTCATGCACCGATTTAAAATCACCTGGGCTCGAGATAGGGAAGCCAGCTTCAATCACATCAACACCAAGTTCGTCAAGGCGCTCGGCGATGACCAATTTTTGTTTGGTATCCAATTTACATCCTGGAACCTGTTCTCCGTCCCTTAGTGTTGTATCAAAAATTTGTACCTTATCTTTACCCATGATAACTTGTTGCTATTAGCTTAACCATACGAAAATATAATAGCCATTTACATCTAGATGGGGCACTAAAATCCCATTACAACGTTGAAGTATTGAAAGCTTTAGTTAACCAGTTGAAATACAGTATTTTAAATAGCAGTTTTTACGATGACAAATGCCCAGAGAGATAGTTTGTTTGTGTTGGTCAAATCACTTTCTAAATCAGAAAAGCGTCAATTTAAGTTATATGTGGGCAGATTGGGTGTAAACGTAGATGCCAAATTTTTGGCTTTGTTCAATCTTTTGGACAAAATGAAGCTGTATAATGAAACACAAATTTTAGATAGTGGCATTGTAAAAAAAGCGCAACTTTCCAATTTAAAAGCGCATCTCTATAAACAGATTTTGGTAAGTCTAAGGTTAAATCCGGTAAATCAAAATATAAGAGTTCAAATACGCGAACAACTTGATTTTGCTACCATACTATATCAAAAAGGACTTTACAAACAGGCCTTAAAATTATTGGATAAGGCAAAAAGCGTGGCCATAGATCATGAAGAGAAGAATGTCGCCTACGAAATAGTCGAGCTTGAAAAAATAATTGAGACCCAATACATTACCCGCAGCATTCCCGACAGGGCAGACGAATTGGCAATGCAGGCCAAAGAACTTTCTGCACATAATGTGATGACCAGTAAATTATCAAACCTTTCACTACAGTTATATGGCATGATGTTGAAGGTAGGCTACGTGCGCAGCGATGAGGACCTCAAAGCTGTCAAAGACTATTTTGAATCTCATTTGCCAATTTACGATATTGACAAACTGGGTTTCAGAGAAAAGTTGTGGCTCTATAAAGCCCACTTATGGTACAGTTTATTGATTCAAGACTTTTTATCTTCCTATAAATATTCGAGTAAGTGGGTTGATTTGTTTTATGAGAACAAGGAAATGATCTACCTGAATCCCGTGTTCTTTTTAAAGGGCAACCATTATCTTTTGGAGTCACTGTTTTTTGTTAAATACAGTTCTCAATTTAAAAAAACATTGAAAAACCTGGAAGAAATTGTCAAAAGCGAAGCTTTTCCGAAAAATGACAATATTACCTCTTTGGCTTTTTTGTACATCAACTCGAACAAATTAAACCAACACTTTTTAGATGGCACTTTTGAAAAGGGGCTATATCTAGTCAATATTGTGGAGTACGGTATTAAGAAGCACCGTGCCCGTATTGACGAACATCATATTATGGTGCTTTATTATAAAATTGCGTGCCTGTATTTTGGCCATGGTGATAATAAGAACTGCATAGTTTATCTTAAAAAAATCATCAATAACAAAAACCTAAAAATGCGTGAAGACCTCATGTGTTTTGCCCGTGTTTTAAGTTTGGTTGCACATTACGAAGCTGGTATGGATTACCATTTGGAAGTGCAACTGAAAAGCACCTATAAATTTTTACTCAAAATGAACGATCTGCATGCCGTTCAAAAAGAGATGATCAAGTTTTTAAGGGGCTTGGGAGATATTTATCCGGGTGATTTGAAAAATGAATTCCAGAAGCTCTATAACGAACTTAAGAAATATGAGGACCACCCATATGAAAAAAGGGCGTTTTTGTACTTGGATATTCTTTCTTGGCTGGAGAGCCATCTTGAAAACAGACCAGTGTCAGAAATTATTCGTGAAAAGGCGCTCGCCGTTAGTCGGTAGAAATGCCAGGAGTTTGCAGATTCAACTGTGGCAATAGCCCATTTGAAAATTGCTGAAATTCATTGTTTTTGGCCAATTGCCTCACTTGGGCAGGATCAAAATTGCCATTGAAATAGAGGAACGTTCCTTTGATGTTGTCGTTATTGTAAATCAGTATTTCTTTAACCACATCTTTTTTTTCTCGAATGGCCACGACATTACGTTTAAGGTCATCATTTTTACGGAACACTTCAATGAAATTTCCTGTGGTAAACCCATTCATTTGGTCGTTTAAAAATTTGGCCTGTGATTCTGAAGCACTGGGAAACTGCATATACCTTAAATCTTTGGTAGTACCCACCAAGGCTTGCATTTCGGGTGAAATTTGACCTACGAGTGCTATCATGAATTGCGGAACCCGAATGGCCGTTACTTGGTCATCATTCTTATGCATTTCATAAAAATTGTCTATAGAATTGTATCCGCCACAGGCGGTAAAAAGCAGTAGTGCACCTATAATTTTAATGGCTCTCATGATAATAGTGTTTGCCTAAAAGTAGAAAAAAATTATAGACATGCGTCCCAAATGGCATCTTGCGGTGGTGGGGCGAGAATGTGTACTTCTTCTTTACTCACTGGATGTGTGAACGTAAGGCTACGTGAATGCAAATGAATGCTTCCTTCCTTATTGCTTCTACTGGCCCCATATTTTAAATCGCCTTTGATAATACAACCTATTGCAGTGAGCTGTGCCCTAATTTGATGATGGCGCCCAGTTTTAAGTTCAATTTCCAAGAGCGTATAACGATTCAACAACTTCACAACCCTATAGTTCAAAATTGCTTTCTTGCTCTTTTCAACTTCAACCGCCCGAGCGTACGATTTGTTTTGGGTACTATTGCGAACCAACCAGTGAATGAGGGTTCCGCTCTCTGGCTCGGGAGTTCGCTGCACTACGGCCCAATATATTTTTTTTGCATCGCCTTGTGCAAAAAGCTTGTTTAGCCTTGGTAAGGCCTTTGATGTTCGAGCGAATATTACGATACCAGAGGTAGGTCGATCAAGCCGATGTACAACGCCTAGATATACATTACCGGGTTTATTGTATTTAACTTTTAGATATCGTTTGACAATTTCACTCAAGGGTTCGTCACCTGTTTTGTCACCTTGTACGATATCACCTGGTCTTTTGTTAATGATTATGAGATGGTTGTCCTCGTAGAGAACTTGAAGATTATCAACGGTGGTCAATATTTTATCAAAAACCTTGCTCATGTTGATGATTTTATAGTAAAGGTAAGTTTAAATTCATCGCATTTAAGAAATCAAATACACAAAAATTTGTGGTATGTGAATGCTAAATAGAATAGAAATAGGATTTATTACAGCAGCAAATAATACGCTTTTGGTCATGATCTTAAATCTAGTATTGTTCTTCGTCGTTAGGGAAATCTCTACTCTTTACATCGGCCACGTACTGTGAAATGGCTCCGCCCATTTCATCGTAAAGATTCATGTACCTTCTTAAAAATCGAGGATTGAATTCATGGGTCATTCCCAATAAATCATGTACAACCAATACTTGACCATCAACGCCATTGCCCGCGCCTATGCCGATTACAGGTATTGAAATGCTTTCAGCGACTTCTTTTGCCAAGGCCGCAGGTATTTTCTCTAAAACGATGGCAAAGCAACCAATTTTCTCAAGTAGCTTGGCATCTTGCTTCAATTTTTCGGCCTCTTCTTCTTCTTTGGCCCGTACGGTATAGGTGCCAAATTTATAGATGGATTGCGGGGTAAGTCCCAAATGCCCCATTACGGGAATACCGGCCTGTAATATTCTTTTGACCGATTCTTTTATTTCGGCACCGCCCTCAACTTTTACTGCATGTGCCCCACTTTCTTTCATAATACGTATGGCCGAACGCAAAGCTTCTTTGGGATCACTTTGGTAACTGCCAAAAGGAATGTCAACTACAACCAAAGCCCTGTGAACAGCTCTGATAACGCTTGACGCATGATAGATCATTTGGTCCAAGGTGATTGGCAAAGTGGTTTCATGACCGGCAATCACATTACTGGCCGAA
Organism: Croceitalea sp.; assembly: GCA_013001145.1. Lineage (GTDB taxonomy): Bacteria > Bacteroidota > Bacteroidia > Flavobacteriales > Flavobacteriaceae > Croceitalea. The sequence continues at coordinate 4,348 of JABDND010000003.1, forward strand.
TCGCCAACAAGAATTACGTCTACATTGGCCGAATCTACAATTTTAGCCATTGAATAATCATAGGCGGTGAGCATGGAGATTTTTTCTCCATTTTGCTTCATATCAAACAATGACTTGGTAGTAACTCTTTTGTATTCTTTTTTGGCAGTAGACATCTAAAATTCTTTTGAGGGTTAAATGTAAGCAGATTTGTTTAATTTCAAATTTGTACAAAATTGGATCGAATGAAATATATATTACCACTGATGTTCTTTTTAATTATTGGCTCCAAAGCCCTTGGGCAGGAATCTGAAAAGTTGGAAGTAAAGCAAACCATAACACATTTTTTTGACGGATTTCACAAAAAGGATTCATTGATGATGAAACAGGTAGTGGCCGATGAAATAGTGCTGCAGACTACTGCGAGGGATAAGGCGAGTAAAACCACATTCAGAACCGAAGATTTTGGTATTTTCTTAAAGTCGATAGCTAGTATTCCTGATAGTATTGACTTTGAAGAAAAGCTCACCTCTTTTTCCATTCAAGTAGACCGCACAATGGCCAATGCGTGGGTGGGGTATGAATTTTGGTACAATGGTAATTTTAGTCATTGTGGTATCAACTCTTTTCAACTCATTAATTTTGATGGCAAGTGGAAAATAATTTACCTGATTGATACCCGAGGGCGCGAAGGGTGCCTGCAAGAATAAAATTTGAACTCTTTTCAACTAGCAATCACTTAAAAATACGCCCACTGCCAAGCCCCCTTCAGAGGTTTCTTTGTATTTGGTGTTCATATCTTTAGCCGTTTCCCACATGGTATTCACTACTTTGTCAAAAGGGACCTTCGCCGCTTCAGGATCAGAATCCATGGCAAGCTCGGCCGCATTTATAGCTTTTATAGCCCCCATGGCGTTTCTTTCTATACAAGGCACTTGTACCAAACCACCAATGGGGTCGCAAGTAAGTCCCAAATGATGTTCCATGGCAATTTCGGCTGCCATCAATACCTGTTCTGGAGTGCCGCCCATTAATTCTGTCAAAGCGCCTGCTGCCATTGCCGACGAAACGCCTATCTCGGCTTGGCAGCCACCCATGGCTGCCGATATGGTTGCTCCTTTTTTAAAGATGCTGCCAATTTCACCCGCAACCAGTAAAAAACGTTTAACATCATCAAAATCCCCATCGTGGTTTTCTATGACCAGGTAGTACATGAGTACTGCTGGTATTACACCGGCACTACCATTGGTTGGTGCCGTTACGACCCGTCCTAAAGAGGCATTCACTTCATTAACCGAGAGGGCAAAACAACTCACCCATTTTATGATCTGTCTAAACTTAACCTCTGTATCTCTTATCGACTCCAACCATTCTTGTGGGTTGGCATAAGATTTTGAACCTTTTAATCCTTGGTGCATCGCATAAGCCCTTCTTCGTACATTTAACCCACCAGGTAGAATTCCTTCTGTATGGCATCCTGTATACATACATTCGAGCATGGTTTGCCAAATTCGTTGTAAACCGTGGTCAATTTCATTATCGGTGCGCAGTGAGCGTTCATTTTCCAGAACAATTTCAGAAATGGTTTTGCTTTCTGTTTTACAATAAGCCAATAATTCTGCACCCTTTTGCACTGGAAAGGGGAAGGTTTTGAAGATTTGAATATTTTCCTTGGCATGAAGGCGTTCCTCCTTCACTACAAACCCACCACCAATGGAATAATAGGTCTCTTCCACCTGCTCTCCATTTTTCAATTGCGCCTGAAAGCGAATACCATTGGCATGAAAAGGCAAAAACTCCCTTAAAAAAACAATATACTCTTTAAAACTAAAGGGTAACCATACCTTACCTCCAAAATGAAGCCGTTGCTCAGTTTTTACTTGGGTGACAACATCATTGACCGATTCGATGGGCATCATTTCAGGATCGGCCCCAGTTAATCCGAGTACAATCGCAATATCTGTAGCATGTCCCTTGCCTGTCAGTGATAGTGACCCATACAGTAGCACTTTTATGGTTGTTACTTCATTAAATAGTCCATCACCTTGAAGTTCTTTAATCCAGCGTTCAGCAGCACGCCATGGCCCTAAGGTATGGGAACTCGAAGGACCGATGCCAATTTTCAACATGTCAAAAACACTGATGCATTCCATCTGCTTCGCTTTAATAGTTCAAAGATAGGTGCTGCACTTCTAATTTTTATTAAAATATTCACCACATATGACAGCTTGTCATATTTTTTGTCATGGCACAGTCCTTGACATTTGGACAGTGAGAAAATGATTATCAACAATATAAATAGATAAGATGAGTAAAATTATAGGAATCGATTTGGGTACGACCAACTCTTGCGTTTCGGTGATGGAAGGTAATGAGCCAGTGGTAATTCCAAATGCCGAAGGCAAACGAACAACCCCTTCTGTAATTGCTTTTGTGGAAGGTGGCGAAATCAAAGTTGGTGACCCTGCAAAAAGACAAGCAGTAACCAACCCACACAAGACCATATATTCAATCAAACGATTTATGGGCAATAAGTACACTGAATCTTCCAAAGAAGCCAAAAGGGTACCTTATAAAGTGGTCAAAGGCGACAATGATACCCCAAGGGTAGATATTGATGGAAGAATGTATTCGCCCCAAGAATTATCGGCTATGATCCTTCAAAAAATGAAGAAAACGGCCGAAGACTATTTAGGTCAAGACGTTACCCGTGCGGTTATTACCGTACCAGCTTATTTTAACGATTCACAACGCCAAGCAACCAAAGAAGCGGGTGAAATCGCAGGTTTGACCGTAGAACGAATTATCAATGAGCCCACAGCGGCTTCATTGGCCTATGGCCTTGATAAAAAAGACACCGATCAAAAAATCGTAGTGTTTGACTTTGGTGGTGGTACACATGACGTTTCAATCTTAGAATTGGGCGACGGGGTATTTGAAGTATTGGCCACAGATGGTGATACGCACTTGGGTGGTGATGATGTCGATCAAAAAATAATCGATTGGTTGGCCGAAGAGTTCAAAAAAGATGAAAGCATGGACCTTAGAGAGGATGCCATGGCCCTTCAAAGATTGCGCGAAGCTGCAGAAAAGGCCAAAATTGAGTTGTCTTCTTCAGCTCAAACCGAAATCAATTTGCCATATGTGACAGCGACCGCTTCTGGACCAAAGCACTTGGTAAGAACTTTGTCCCGTTCCAAATTTGAGCAGTTGATCGCTGATTTGGTCAAGCGTACCATTGAACCTTGTGAAACAGCGTTGAAGTCTGCTGGGCTATCAAAAAGTGATATCGATGAGATTATTCTGGTAGGTGGTTCAACAAGAATCCCGGCCGTGGTAGAAGCCGTAGAGAAATTCTTTGGTAAAAAACCATCAAAAGGTGTAAATCCTGATGAAGTGGTTGCCATTGGTGCCGCCATTCAAGGTGGTGTGTTGACGGGCGATGTGAAAGACGTACTCTTATTGGATGTTACGCCATTATCATTGGGTATTGAGACCATGGGCGGCGTAGCTACGAAATTGATTGAGGCAAATACGACAATCCCCACAAAAAAATCACAGATTTTCTCAACTGCAGCCGATAATCAGCCGTCAGTGGAGATACATGTGTTGCAGGGAGAACGTCCTATGGCTGCCGATAATAAAACCATTGGAAGATTTCATTTAGATGGAATTCCACCAGCACAGCGAGGAACCCCTCAAATTGAAGTGACCTTCGATATTGATGCGAATGGTATCATAAAAGTTTCGGCTACAGATAAGGCTACAAACAAAACGCAGGATATTCGTATTGAAGCCTCTTCAGGATTGACTGAAGATGAAATTAAAAAGATGAAGGCTGAAGCTGAGGCCAATGCCGAAGCTGATAAAAAAGCCAAGGAGAAAGCAGATAAGCTGAACGAGGCCGACGGCATGATTTTCCAAACTGAAAAACAACTTACAGAGTTTGGTGATAAACTTTCTGCCGATAAAAAGAAGCCCATTGAAGATGCTTTGGAAGAGTTGAAAAAGGCTTATGAAACCAAAGATGTGGAATTGATTGCACCAGCTCTTGATAAAATCAATGAAGCTTGGAAAGCCGCATCTGAAGAAATGTACAAGGCGCAGGCCGAAGCACAAACCGGTGGTGAACCTACCGCTGATGCTGGCAGTAATGGCGAAGCAACTGGTGCTGCTGAAGGCGACAATGTAGAAGATGTAGATTTTGAAGAAGTAAAGTAACTTTTACAACTCAATAAATTTAAAAAGCCCCGCTTTCAAGCGGGGCTTTTTATTAATCAATTGTTTTGGTCGAACCGGCAACCAACCTGTTGATTTCTTGTAATTCATCTTTGGTAAGATGCCGCCATTTGCCCAAGGGCATATCCAATGACACATTCATTATCCGAACTCGTTTTAGTTTTCTAACACGATAATCTAGGTACTCGCACATTCGACGAATTTGACGGTTTAGGCCTTGTGTCAATATTATTTTGAACTGTTTTTCACCCAGTTGTTCAACATGGCATTTACGTGTTACCGTATCTAAAATGGGTACGCCCGAGCGCATTTTTGATAGAAATTCTTCGGTGATGGGCTTGTTTACGCTCACCACATATTCTTTTTCATGATGGTTACGGGCACGTAGAATTTTGTTTACAATATCACCGTCATTGGTTAAAAATATGAGCCCTTCACTGGGCTTGTCCAAACGACCAATAGGGAAAATACGTTTGGGATAATTGATGAAATCGATGATATTGTCTTTTTCAACTCGAGTATCTGTGGTACAAACAATCCCTACGGGCTTATTAAAGGCCAAATAGACAAAATCGGCTTTGGGCTGGGTCACCAGTTCGCCATCAACGCGCACTTCATCTTGCTCGTTGACTTTAGTGCCCAATTCTGGTACTATCCCGTTGATGGTAATTCGGCCTTGTTCCAATAGTTTATCGGCAGCACGGCGTGAACAATAGCCCACTTCACTTAAATATTTGTTGATGCGCGTTTCTTTCATTCTCAAAAATAGCTTCAGGTAAATACAACCAACATTACAAAATGTAACAAGCCAATATCGATAAAATAAGTTAAGAAAACCAAAGTGTTTTACAACTTTAAAGCCTAAATTGAAGTACACGCTGGCCATAGCTTCTACAAAAAGGTATTATTAAAACGTACCTTACCTGCATAGAATTTAACAAAATGAGAATTTTGTTTAAGAAATACTCATAACGATTCCCATTGAATTTTAAACATATAATAGTTTCTTAATTAATTAACTATTTGTAATACATATGGTTATGTTTTATTATTTGTGTGTGAGTCCTTCAGAGGGTAGTTATTCGTAGTTAAACGAATTTGTCAATGCTGTTTTAATTTTATAAATTTCAATAGCCCTTTAATTTTAGCCTAACAGAAACCTGACATGCTATGTAGAAGAGTATAGTGCTGTCAGTAGTAGAATAGTTTTTAATCAACCAAACACAAAATAGCTATTCATGATATTGGAAAAGAGAGGGTGTTTTACTGCAATTTTACCTTTTTCCCTTTCGATGACATGTATGAAATATGGCTTATTGAATTGTGTTCAAAAAGGCCCCCAATGAACGAATTACATCGTACGTACCAGCAGATATTTGATTCCAATAACAATTATGACGGTAAGCATGTAAAGAACTACATCCAGAAATTGGAGGAGTTGAACAGTTTTTTACCGCCCTTGGAGTCGTTTATATTAATTACCAATACCTCTAATGGGCGCTACGAATTTATTAGCAACAATTTTGAGAAGACCCTTGGATTGGACCGGGATAAGATGATGGCCGAAGGACTCAATTATTACTTGTCCTTTTACCACCCAGACGATTTGCCGATTTTACTTAAGGTATTTGAAGAATTGATGGTGTTTACCATGGAAAACCTTAGTTTGGAAGAGCGAAAAAATGTCATCTATACATGGAAGTATCGCGTAAAAAATGGAAAGGGAGTATACAAGAATATGCATGTTCAACAAACACCCATTTTTTTTGACCCCAATGGGAGGCCGATCATTGGATATTCGCACAATACCATTATAGGCGAGAATAAACCCATACCCATTATAGGTTCATGTAAACTATTGAACAATAAAAATGAATATGAAACCATTTTTCAGAAAAATTATTCCATGGAGCATTTTCATCTTGAACTATCCAATCGCGAGACGGATGTGGTGCGATTGATGGCCACCAGCAACTCCACCAAAAAAATTGCTGAAAAACTGAACATAAGCCCCAACACGGTTGAGGTACATCGAAAAAATATTCTGCAAAAATTGGATTTTGAAACCACCGCAGAGATTATTGAATACTGTAACAAATACCATTTTTATTAGCCGTTTGGATGTACCTATTGAAAAGTATGCTAGGTAATTTGAGGCTTTATGGGGCTATCAAAAGCACATTAAAAAGCTATATTTATAATATCCCTGCAAGGCAGTTACAACCGACCAACAACCTATGATTAAATTCTTCCGTCAGATTCGTAAATCCCTTTTAATGAAAAATGAAACCGGAAAATATCTTAAATATGCCATTGGAGAAATTGTACTTGTGGTCATTGGGATTTTGATTGCTTTGCAGATTAATAATTGGAATGAGGACCGCAAGTCTAGAAAAACTGAAACATATGTATTAAATGAAATTTTAAGTAATCTAAAAGAAGATGCTGCTATTTTAAATGAAATCATTGATCAGAGACAACTAACAAAATCTTCCGTAGCAAATATGCTTGGCTATCTGCGGAAGGAAAACATTAGTAAAGATTCCTTAGAAAAGGATATGGTCAATTTTTTAACCTTTGAGCGGTACTTTCCTATAAACAATGCCTATGAGATTCTAAAATCCAAAGGATTACAGCTTTCCAACAATAACCTTACTTCCAAAATATCTCGCTATTATGATTACGAACAGAAAAAAATGAACAGGAGTATTTTAGACGTAGAAAATGCAATTCTTCATATTTTGGAAGATTCCTCAGGAATCCCACGATTTATCGAAGCACTCGCCTTGAACCAAAACGTATCGATTATTAATTATAACAATCCTGATTTAAAAGAAGAACTGTACAGAGAGATTGTGCCATTCAAAAACAATAACATAGGTACACTAAATAAATTAATAGTGTTTCAAAATCTGAATCAAAACCTGAGAAAGGAAATTGAAACCGAACTAAACCGGATAATGAAAAGATAATGATAAAATTCTTCCGTAAAATTCGCCAAAACCTAATCGTGGAAAATAAAACTGGTAAATACATTAAATATGCTATTGGCGAAATTGTGCTTGTAGTTATCGGGATTTTGATTGCTTTACAGATTAACAATTGGAATCAAAATCGCTTAGAACAAAAACGGGAACATCAAATACTTAAAGATTTGTACGTAGAATTTGATGCTAATTTCAATGATTTAACTAGAGTTAAAGAGCAACATGAAATCGTATTTAATCAGTTTAGTGGCATACAACGTATAACGGCTACAAAAGACTACCATAGTGAGTCATTGGATAGTTTAATGCTATCGGTTACTTCTTGGTTTTCTTTTACTGAAAGACCAGGAGCTTCAGACAATCTTATAAACTCGGGAAATCTTAATATTCTTACTAATGAAGAACTACGTAATTTAATTACGCAATGGTCAGGTATTGTAGATGACGTTAAGGATGATGAATTATTTGGCGCCGAATTTACTAGGGATACCTTTCTACCTTTTATCGCACAAACATATCCAGCATCTAATATTGAATACCGGCACGAACAGTTTTATAGAACGTACACGCAAAATAAAAGCTTGGAAATTACGCCTATAATAGGGCAAAAAACTGTGGATTGGGCTACATTTTTAAACATCCCAGAGTTTCAAAGCTTACTATCATTAAGAAAGATATACGAAATGCATTCTATTGCTGAAGTAGAAGTTGCATTGGAAGCCTGTAAGAAAATAAGAAACCTAATTGATTCTGAATTAAAGCAATGATAAAATTCTATTGCAAATAACTGAATACCAATTAAGCACTAACAAAAACCCAAAACAAAAGTCATGGGCTTCCTTTTGCGGAGAAAGAGGGATTCACTTCGTGCATCCCCTGATAAGAATCCAGTACAAGCATAGAAGCCAAATTTCTTTCAGAAATTATATGGTTTTTTCCATTTTCACAAACACGAAGTAAACTTCGGTTTATTCCAATAAAAAAACCAAGTGTAAAGAACACTTGGCTTCCTTTTGCGGAGAAAGAGGGATTCGAACCCCCGGAGGTGTGACCCTCAACAGTTTTCAAGACTGCCGCATTCGACCACTCTGCCATTTCTCCTAATGCGGCTGCAAATATACTAACCTTTTTCAATTCTTTAAATACCTTGGCTTTTATTTTTTAGAATCTATTTTCTGATTTTAACATGGTATTTTTGGCACTATGGAAGAATGGTACTTCAATGTGCTCTTAGTCGTGGTCGGTTTTGTGGTCGGTTTTATCAATACCATCGCCGGTGGAGCTTCATTGATTTCATTGCCCATTCTTATTTTCTTGGGACTTCCGCCCAGTGTGGCCAACGGTACCAATCGCGTTGCCATTGTTGTACAGACTGCCATGGGCACTGCAGGCTTTAAAAGCAAAGGGGTTTCTACCTACCCATTTAACGTGTATTTGGGAATCTCTGCCCTTATAGGGGCCATTATTGGTTCTAATATCGCAGTGGATATTAAAGGAGAAACTTTCAATCGCATTTTGGCCATTATCATGATTGCCGTGGTGTTCATCATCATTTTCAAACCTAAAATCAATATAAAAAATCTACAGGAAAGGTTAACGGGTAAATATCTGTGGCTAGGCATCGTCGTATTTTTCTTTGTTGGTATCTACGGAGGCTTTATTAATGCAGGTATTGGTTTTGTCATCATTTTTTATCTGCACTTTGTCCATCGAATGAATTTGGTGCGTGTAAATGCGACAAAAGTGGCCGTCGTTTTAATGTATACCTTGGCGGCATTGTTAGTTTTTGTGTGGAACGATAAGGTAAATTGGTTGGTAGGCTTTACTTTAGCATTGGGCCAAGGCCTGGGTGCGTGGATCGCCAGTCGTGTATCGGTTAATAAGGGTGATGGTTTTATAAAATCGTTTATGATTGTTATGGTGGTGGCCATGGCCATAAAACTATGGTTTTTCACTTAGAATAAGGATTTAATTATTGGAATACTATGCCAGGATTTGAATTATTTGGGGAAGAGGAAAGAGCTCAGGTACAGGAGGTATTGGATAGTGGCGTACTTATGCGCTATGGTTTTGACGGCATGCGCAATGGTCACTGGAAAGCAAGGGAGTTGGAAATAGCCATCGCCGAACGCATGCAGGTCAATCGGGTGCATTTGGTAAGCAGTGGTACTGCAGCCCTAACTGTTGCCTTGATCAGTGCCGGCGTTGGGGCAGGGGATGAGGTCATTATGCCCACCTTTACCTTTGTGGCCAGTTTTGAATCTATTTTGGCAATTGGTGCCATTCCCATTTTAGTGGATGTTGATGATACCTTGACCTTGAATCCCAAAGCGGTTGAAAATGCCATTACGGCTAAGACCAAAGTGGTCATGCCCGTGCACATGTGTGGCTCTATGGCCGACTTAAATGCATTGAAATCCATTTGTAACAAGCATGGACTTCTTTTGTTGGAAGATGCGTGTCAGGCCATAGGGGGCAGTTATGAAGGCAAGCCCTTGGGTAGTATTGGTGATATGGGCTGTTTTTCCTTTGACTATGTAAAAACCATTACCTGCGGTGAAGGTGGTGCAATGATTACCAATAATAAAGATTTTTACGAAAACGCACATAAATATTCCGATCATGGCCATGATCATTTGGGGAATGACCGTGGCGCCGAGACACATCTCTTTTTAGGGTATAATTTTAGAATTTCTGAATTGAATGCTGCCGTTGGGTGCGCCCAAATTCAGCGGTTGGATGAATTTTTGAGCATTCAGGAGCGCAACTATACCATTTTAAGACGTGCCTTGGAAGAGATTCCCCAAATCACTTTTAGAAGGGTGCCCGAAGGTGGGGTGGAGAATTATTCCTTCCTGAACTTTTTTCTTCCCAATGAAGCCTTGACCCGCAAAGTACATAAAGCGCTCTTAGAGGCTGGGATTGATGCTTGCTTTTATTGGTACGATAATAACTGGCATTACTATCGCAAATGGGAACACTTAATTCAAAAAAAGGCATTGGCCAAATTGCCGGAAGAAGTAATCAATGGGCTCCCTGATTATAGCAAAGCCGATTTTTCCGTGTCCGATCAATGGATGGGACGAACCATTTCATGTTTGGTGAAATTAAGCTGGAGCCAGGGCTATGTTCAAAAACGCGCACAAAAAATAAAAGAGGTTGTACTCGCTTCGCTTTAATAACGAACGTACTCCACAATTTCGAGTCCATAACCCACAATGCCTACTCGTTTGGTCTGCTCCGAATTACTTAACAGGCGTATCTTAGAAATGTTCAAGTCATGCAATATTTGCGCACCAACACCAAAATCTTTGGTATCCATGTCAATCTTGGGTGCTTTTACAAGCTCATCTCCCTGTAATGACTTTAGTTCTCGGAGTCTTCCTAGCAAATTAATGGATTGTGCTTCTTGATTGATAAAAACAAACGCCCCTTTTTCTTCTGCATTGATAGCTCTGAACATATCTGTTAATTTATCGTCGGGATTATTGGTAAGGGTGCCCAAAATATCATTGTTGACCAAAGTACTGTTGATGCGAGTTAAGATGAGCTCACCTTTGGTCCATGAACCTTTTGTCAGCGCAATATGAATGCGTTCATTGGTGGTCTGTTGATAGGCGCGCAACCTAAAATCACCAAATCGGGTCTTGATGTCAAAGTCTTCTTTCTTCTCGATCAAACTATCATGTTCCATGCGATAGGCGATCAAATCTTCAATGGAGACTATTTTAAGATCAAACTTTTTGGCAACTTCCAACAGTTGTGGTAAACGAGCCATACTGCCGTCTTCATTCATAATTTCAACAATGACCCCCGCCGGCTTTAAGCCTGCCAAGCGTGCAAAATCAATGGCCGCCTCGGTATGCCCAGTTCTACGTAGTACACCTCCTTCTTTAGCTATAAGTGGAAATATGTGTCCGGGTCTTGCCAATTCATGGGCCTTGGTATCATCATGTGTCAATGCAATGACGGTTTTGGCCCTGTCACTCGCTGAGATACCGGTGGTCACACCATTACCGCGCAAGTCTACAGATACGGTAAAGGCAGTTTCCAATGGATCGGTATTGTGTGTGACCATTTTATGAAGACCTAAAGTATTGCACCTACCCTCGGTAAGAGGAACACAAATAAGCCCTTTACCGTGGGTAGCCATAAAATTGATGGTTTCGGGGGTTATCAATTCGGCCGCGGCCAAAAAATCCCCTTCGTTCTCCCTATTTTCATCGTCAACCACAATGATGACTTTGCCATGTTTGATATCGGCAATAGCTTCTTCAATTGTATTTAGTTGTACTTCTTTTTCCATCAATTTCATTACGCTATAACTTCTTTTTTCTTCTTTTTGAAAAGGTTAACGAATCTATCAAATATGTTGCCAAAACTCATCAATCCCCTGTCTGCTGTAGCACGTTTGGTCAGTGAAATACTGAGTGGCAGCATAATTAAAGTGGATAACCAAGCCCCTAATATAGGGTGCATGGCACCCTTTTTGGCATAATTGTCGGCAAAAACCCCAATAAAATAATACGTCAAAAATAATATGATGGCAATTACCATGGGCAAACCTAATCCCCCTTTTCTGATAATAGCTCCCAACGGCGCTCCTACAAAAAAGAGTATGATGCACGAGAATGCCAAGGCAAATTTCTTATGAAGGGATAAAATATGCCGGTTGTATACTTCGTAGCGTTTGTTCAATTCTTCCTTTTTTCCGCGTACAGTGTTCAAAACATTGGTGACAGAATTTTTGGCATTTGTGAATAATTGAGCCTGTTGCCATTCTGGCATCAAGCTGGCCAAGTCAAGGGTATTGGTTACAGAATCCTTTTTTTGGATAGGCAATGTCAATACCTTGTCAATGGGAATATTCTTTTGGGTGGAATCATTTGACTTTGTTGGAAAAGCCCCCATTCGCGCGGTAATGTTTTTTGAAAATGCAGTTACCTGTTTGATATTAAAAAGTCGCAGAGAATCTATGTCTTTATATAGGCGATTGACATTTTTCATTTTATCGGTGGTGATGTCCGATTCACTCTCAATGTCTTGGTCGTTCAATGATGAGATATCTATATTCTTAATGTAGGTATCGAACTTGGCGCGGGTAAAGGGTTGTTTTTGTTTTTCCTTAGGGTCTTTGGGCATCATTTCTTCATAATAATAGCCATCGTTCAAAACCAACTGAATGATGTCGGACGCCTCACTACTCACCAGTTCCCCTGTTTTGGCCTTTATCACCGTTGTATTGAGCTTGGTAGGTGATTTTTGGTGGATGATCACATCATCTAAAAAACGGTCTTTTTCGCCAGATTTGGCGGCAACCTTGATGTTCATTTCAGTGCCCTCAATATCACTGAATACTCCTTCAACAATTACGGCAGCTGGTTTTACCTTGGCAATGTTGCGCCGCATATTGAATATTTTCTGTTCGGATGCGGGAATCACGTTATTGGCAAAAAAGAAGGTAACCCCACCAAGAATGGTCACAAAAACAATGAGCACTCGCATGGCCCGCTGCAACGAAATACCCGAAGCTTTCATTGCTGCAAATTCATAGTTTTCGGCAAAGGTGCCGAAGGTTAGTATGGAAGAAAGTAAAACCGTAAGTGGAAGAACCTTTTCAGTTAGATTGGGCATTAAATAGAACAAGAATTTGCCTATGATAATAATATCAAGGTCTTTACCCGCCAAATCATCAATAAATAGCCAAACCGTTTGAAAGATGAAAATGACCATCAATATGACAAACGAGCTAATAAAATTGTAAAGAAAACGCGATAAAATATATCGGTCGAGTATTCTCAAAACGCTAATTTCTTATGATATAATAGCCGTCATTCTTGTATTTGGCCTCATCAAAAGTAAACAAGCTTTTTGATAAGGGCTGGTTGGTTTTGAAAGAATTAACGGTAATCGTGGTTTTAGTCCCATTTTTACCGGTTTCAATCAGTTTTGCAATGTGTTTGGTTTCTGCATCGACACCCAAAAGAATTGATTTTATCTCACTGTCGGTGTCAATGGGAATCAATTTCACATATTGAATTTTGCGCCCTTGGGCATTTTGAAGAATATCCCACTCGTAATTGTGCCCTTCACGATAAAAGGTCAGCATTTTTGAGGGGGTGACCGTATTTTCACCTTCCACCCGGTCTTCAATGGTCACCTCTTCATTATCGGGTACAATGGTGTAGACTTTTGCTCCATCAAACAACTGTTGAGAACCAAAAAGATCTACAACATATTTGTCACCTTCCAAAGTGGCCTTGCCATTGGTTTCACTTTTAGTATCTGCCTCTGTATTTTCAAGGGCATATTTGAAATCTATCTGGATGTTCTCATAGGTATTTACCTTTTCATAGACTTCATCGAGCAAGGCCTTGGCCTTGGCGTTTTTTTGTGCTGCCGATAATAACGGCATGGCACTTAGTAGCAGTAATAAAGATATTTTTTTCAACATGGTATACCTGTTTATTTTGATTCGTTCTGTAATAATTGATCTAATGCATACATATCGGGCACCAGCACCTGCCTGGCCTTGCTTCCTTCAAAGGGCCCTACAATGCCCGCGGCTTCCAATTGGTCGATTATACGCCCGGCACGATTGTAACCCAATTTTAATTTTCTTTGGATCAATGAAGCTGAGCCTTGCTGTGCCACAACAATAACTTCGGCTGCATCGCGAAACATAGCATCACGATCTGCGATGTCATAATCAAGACTCGTGCCAGAATCTTCGCCCACGTATTCTGGTAATAAATGAGCATCAGGATAAGCTCTTTGTGACCCTATATACTCGGTTATTTTAGCGACTTCGGGCGTGTCGACAAAAGCACATTGCAGTCTGGTAACATCATTGCCCTGGGTAAACAGCATATCACCGCGACCGATCAATTGATCGGCACCCTGTGCATCCAAAATTGTTCTTGAATCAATTTTTGAAGTTACCCTAAAGGCTATTCTCGCGGGGAAATTGGCTTTTATAAGACCGGTTATCACATTGACCGATGGCCGCTGCGTGGCAATGATCAAGTGAATGCCAATGGCCCTTGCCAATTGTGCCAAACGAGCTATGGGTGCTTCTACTTCTTTACCGGCGGTCATGATCAAATCGGCAAACTCATCAATCACCAGAACTATGTACGGTAAAAATTTATGACCGTCGTTGGGATTGAGTTTTCGGGCTTTAAACTTCGTATTGTATTCTTTGATGTTGCGCACCATGGCCAGTTTGAGCAATTCATACCTATTGTCCATCTCAATGCAAAGAGAGTTTAGGGTATTAATTACCTTGGTGTTGTCAGTGATGATAGCTTCTTCCGAATCTGGAAGCTTGGCTAAAAAGTGGCGTTCAATTTTATTGTATAGGGTAAGTTCTACCTTTTTTGGATCTACTAAAATGAATTTGACCTCGGCAGGATGCTTTTTATACAACAACGAGGTCAATACGGCATTCAGCCCAACCGACTTACCTTGCCCGGTGGCACCTGCCATCAATAAGTGGGGCATTTTGGCCAAATCGACCACAAAAGTCTCGTTGCTAATGGTTTTACCAAAGGCAATGGGCAATTGCATCTCGGCATTTTGAAATTTGGCCGATGCGATAACAGAGCGCATGGAAACGATGGTGGCATTTTTGTTGGGCACTTCAATACCTATGGTGCCTTTGCCTGGAATGGGCGCAATAATACGAATACCCAAGGCTGCCAATGACAGGGCAATGTCATCTTCTAAATTTTTAATTTTTGAAATTCTGACACCTGCTTCAGGTACAATTTCATATAAGGTTACCGTTGGGCCTATGGTTGCCTTTATTTGAGCAATGCCAATCTTGTAATTTTTAAGGGTATTGACAATTTTGTTCTTGTTTTCTTCAAGTTCTTCTTGATTGATGGTGATACCACCGGCTCCACCATGGGAATCAAGTAATTCCAATGTGGGAAATTTATAATTGCCCAACTCCAATTTAGGGTCAAATTCGCCAAAATCTTTGACCAGTTTTTCAGCTTTGATGTCTTTTTCTTCCTTTTCTTCGGCTACCTTTTGAACCTCCAAACTAAGGTCAACGTTTTCTTCTTCTTTAGGTAAATTCACATCGAGCCCGGCCTCTTGCTTTAAAACGGGTATGTCTTTTTTGTGGGTGTAGGTATCTACCACAATGGGTTCTTCCTTTTCCTCAAGAGGTAATTTTGTTGATTGGACCGTTTTTTCAGCAGACATTTCTTTTTTGATCTTCTTCGTCTTTGATTTGACCAAAGCTGCAATTCCTTCAGGAGAAAAATCAAATAGCCGTACCATAATAACGGTCAAGGAAAATAGCAGGAGTAACAAAACACCAATTTTGCCCATATAGTCTTGAAGAAAATCGTTCATTTCATAACCAATCAAGCCACCGAGTAAGGGTTTGTCCAATGCGAAAAAGCCCAGTGCTATTGAAATCCAAATCACGCCAATAAGTCCCCAAATCCATTTGCCCCATAAACTATTACGTTCGAGACCTAAAAACAAATAGAGACCGGTAACGGCCAGAAGTATTGGAAATATAAACGAGGCCAAACCAAACCCTTGGTACATGAAGAAATGGCTGATGGCAGCTCCAAACTTATTCAGTAAGTTCTGCGCCTCGGCATTTCGATCTGCAAATTCTGTCAACAAGCTTTGATCGGCCTGCCAATTGAAGTAGAACGAAATGAAAGAAAAGAATAGTGCAATACTGAGTGCAATCAGTAGACTGCCCAAAATGATTTTATTTTTTTTGGACAGCGAAAGCGAAACGTTCTTTTTGGTCGTCGTAGGCTTAGATTTTCTTCGCTTTTTGGCCATTAATTACGATGCTTATTAAGGTTAATACCTACAAATTTACGATGCTTCTTAGAGAAAGGGATGTTTACCTACCAAATTTTTGGCACATAGATGAGCAATCCTACTATAACGGCGATGATGGAAACCAACATGACAGCACCCGCGGCTATATCTTTTATGAAGCCAATTTTAGGGTCAAATTCGGGCTGAATGTAGTCCGCTACTTTTTCAATGGCAGTATTCAAGCCTTCAATACCCATAACCATGCCTATGGCCAAACATTGTAAGGCCCATTCGGTCGCTGAAATCTCAAAATAGCATCCGGCAACAGTCATGATTATGGCAAGTACAAACTGTATTTGAATACTGGGTTCGGTGCGCAGCAATAAAAAAAGTCCTTTGAAGGCGTACCACACGCCCTTCATACGATTCGACCAAAATGACGGCTTAGGCATCCATCAAGGCCTCGAGGGCTGCTTTGTAATTAGGCTCATTTACTACTTCTGGAACCTGTTCGGCGTAGATGACCTTGCCGTCTTCATTGACAATGACTATGGCTCTTGAGTGCAAACCCTGTAATGGACCATCTATATACTCTACCTTATAAGCTTTTCCAAAATTACCATCCCTATAATCAGAAAGTGTCTCAACCTTGTCAATGCCTTCGGCACCACAAAACCTTGCTTGTGCAAAAGGAAGGTCTTTGGATACACAGAGAATAATGGTATTGTCAAGTTCAGATGCCTCTTCATTGAATTGCCTGATCGATTGGGCACAGGTACCTGTATCAATACTTTGAAAAATATTGAAAATCACCTTATGCCCTTTAAAATCACCTAAGGTCACTGTTGTCAAATCGTTTTTAACAAGTTCGAAGTCTGGCGCTTTTGAGCCAAGTGCAGGTAAGTCGCCTATAGTGTGGATAGGTTTGCCTTTTAAGGTTACTGTTGCCATAATTTATCTATTGGATTAGGTGGTGAAGTTAAGAAACCATGGCACTAAAACCAACAGCCATAATGATTAATTTAAGCGGCTTCTTTGACCACCAATTGTTTGATTTTTATTTGTAGTGCGGCAAAGAAAAGGGTCATCATTGGACTTAGCCAATTGAAAATGGCAAAGAAAAAATACTCGGCTACCGGAACCCCTAATACTCCACTGTGATAGGCCCCACAGGTATTCCACGGTACCAATACCGAAGTAACCGTACCCGAATCTTCCAAGGTTCTACTTAAATTTTCGGGTGCTAGCCCTCTTTCTTTATAGGCCTTGGCAAACATCTTACCTGGAACGACCAGCGCCAAATATTGGTCAGAAGCGGTTACATTGAGCGCCAAACAGCTTCCTACGGTACTGGCAAAAAGCCCAAATGTTGTTTTGGCCATGCGCAACAATGACTCGGTAATACGTTCCAAAGCACCAATGCCGTCCATGATTCCGCCAAATACCATTGCACAAACAATCAACCAAATCGTGCCCAGCATGCCAGACATGCCGCCCGAGGAAAACAAATCGTTCAGCGCGGGGTCACTGGTTTCAATTACCGTATCAACGGTGATGGCATTTAAAATTCCTTTATAGCTCGATTCAAAGTTCAAACTGGTTCCACCGCCCAGAGTAGTTATGATTTCTGGCTGAAATATCAGGGCAAATACCCCGCCCAACAGAGTTCCTATTAAAAGTGCTAAAAGGGGAGGTGCCTTTTTTACAATCATAAAGATAACGGCAAGAGGAACAAGAAATAACCAGCCATTGATGTTGAAAGTACCATCAATGGTCTTCAATATGGCATCTGTATCTGCCACTCCAGAAGTGTCTATGGTAAAACCAATGATAATGAAAACCAACAAGGTAATTGAAACCGTGGGAATGGTAGTCCAGGCCATGTAGCGAATGTGGTCAAAGAGCTCGCCCCCGGCCATTGCCGGTGCCAAATTGGTGGTATCGCTTAAGGGAGACATTTTGTCACCAAAATAAGCGCCTGATAGGGCAGCCCCAGCGGTCATTCCCAGTGAAATACCCAGTGCCTCTGCGATACCGATCAATGCAATACCTACTGTGGCCGATGTGGTCCAACTGCTGCCTGTGGCTATTGATATGATGGCACAAATAATTACGCAAGCGGCCAAGAATATAGTGGGATTCAAAATTTGCAGCCCATAATAAATCATCGCTGGTATAATGCCACTCACCAACCATGTACCCGAAAGCGCCCCCACCATTAACAAAATCAATAGGGCACCAGTTGTGGACTTTACGTTTTCGGCCACTTCGGTCAACATTTGTTTATATGAAACTTTATTGAAAAAACCTACAATGGCCGCAACAGCTCCACCTAGTAATAGAATAAATTGATTAGATCCACTTAAGGCGTCATCACCAAAAACATAAACGTTATAGGCCAGCATGCCAACGAGAACGAATACGGGAATTAGTGCTTCCCATATGTTCAATTCACTATTTTCAATGATTTGTTCGTCTTGGCGGTACTTGGCTTTTTTCTCTTTTGGCGACATTGGTTTGGTTTTAGTCCAGTCGTAATATTACGATTTTGACCTATGTTCTCCAAACCTCTTAAGTGGCCTATTAAATCATGGCCGAATCTTTTTTAAGAATACCCAATTTCAGCAGGCATTTTTTCATCACGGTATAGGTGTGGTGAATATCATTGTCCAGTCCTATTGAAAAGCGGATAAGGCCATTGGAAAGCCCCATTTCCTCTTGTTCTTCCATAGGAATTTCAGAGGAGGTAGAACTGCCCGGAGCACTGAAAAGTGTTTTATAAAAGCCTAAACTCACGGCCAAATATCCCAAATTTTCCCGTTGCATCATTTCCATAAGCTCGTTGGCCTTTTCTGAAGAACCTACATCCAGGGTCATCAATCCGCCATAACCATATTCAGTGTTCATTTGCGCTTTGAACAAGTCATGCCCGGAGTGGGAGGCAAGACCGGGATAAACAACCTTTAACCCATCCTTTTCAAAATGCGTTGCAAGATAAAGTGTGTTTTCACTATGTTTTTTAATACGAATATGTAAGGTTCGCATGTTTTTTAAGATAGAAGCTGCACGAAGACTGTCCAAGGTGCTTCCAAATAACATGCCTGCTCCATCATTGACATCTTTTAGTTGAAGGCAAAATTCTGTTGAAGCGCAGACAGCACCTGCCACACAATCACTTGTGCCGTTGATGAACTTGGTCAAACTATGAACCACAATATCAGCACCCAATTGGGCGGCACTTATACTCAATGGCGAAAAGGTGTTATCGACTACCAAGGGTATATTGTGTTTTTTGGCAATTTTTGATAAGGCTTCAATATTGGCTACTTCCAAAAGAGGATTACTCACCGCTTCACAATAGATCATTTTTGTTTTTGGGGTAATACTTTTTTCCACTACCTCAAGATTGGTGATATCTATGAAATAGGTATCAATCTTAAATTTTTTTAGAAAATTTTTCATGAAGGCATAGGTGCCACCATAAATGGTTCTGCTGCTCACAATGTGGTCATCGGCATCACAAAGCTGCATGATCACCGCACTAATGGCGCCCATACCACTGGCAAATACATTGGCGGCCTCAGTACCTTCAAGTGCGGCCAAAGCTTCACCCAAGTAAAGATTGGAAGGTGAGGAATGGCGACTGTATAGATAACAACCTTCTGTATTGCCCTCAAAGGTGTCGAACATCGTCTTGGCCGACAAAAATGTGTAGGTGGATGAATCGGAAATGGATGGATTGACCCCACCAAATTCTCCGAAATATTGCAATTCTTGAATTTTTTCTGCGGATTTATGCTTCATGGCCGTTTTTATTTAGATATCGTAAAAATAACAATTAGCAGTATAAAAATCAATATAAAATCAATAATATAGTAAAAATAACTATGTAAAGTATATAATTTAGAAAAATAAACTATTTTTGAAGGTAAATGGCATAATAAGCGAATATTTATCAGGATGGAACTGGACAATACCGACAAAAAATTAGTGACCCTGCTGCAACATGACTGCAAGAAAACGACCAAGCAGTACGCCCAACAATTAAACCTATCAACTACTGCGGTCTATGAACGCATTCGCCGATTGGAGCGTGAGGGAGTGGTCACCGATTATGTTGCTTTAGTGGATAAGAAAAAAGTGCAACGCGATTTCACTGTGCTCTGCCATGTACGCTTGGCACAACACACCAAAGAGAATGTGTTGCAATTTGAAAACCAAATCAAGCAGCTTCATGAGATTTCAGAATGCTTTCATGTGAGCGGGGATTATGACTATATTCTCAAAATCAATATTGGCAATATGGAACAATACCGTGATTTTATGGTTTCAAAATTAACTGCCATCAATGTAATAGGTAATACACAGAGTTCTTTCATCATCAATGAAGTCAAGCATACTACTGCCATACATATTTAGAATTCGCCTAAAGTGGTGTTAAATGGGTCATCACTAGTTAATTGTGCTTAACTTCAGGAAAATTCAAAAATATGAACCGACATCAATTTATAAAGCGAGCGACCGCCGGTGGAATTATCTTTTCGACTATGCCATTGGCAGCTATGCAAAAACAAGAAGAACCGCAATTGGATAAAAAAGTGGTACAGGAATTTGTGGGCCAATCGCATAGGGACCTTACTCGGGTAAAGGAACTACTAGCAGAATATCCTACCTTATTAAATGCGGCCCATGATTGGCGTTATGGCGACTTTGAAACCGGTTTGGGTGCTGCCAGCCATGTTGGCAACATTGCTATCGTGGAGTATTTATTGGAAAAAGGCGCTCAGGCGAACATTTTTACAGCATGCGTTTTGGGCAAAACCGATATTGTAAAGGCAATGCTAACTGCTTTTCCGAGCACTTTGCATGCCAAAGGCCCCCACGGATTTACCTTGTTGCACCATGCCGAAAAGGGTGGGGAGGCAGCTTTTGAAATCAAGGATTACCTAAAGTCTTTGGGAGCATCCGAAACTAAGGTCTCCTTATATTGATTGTTCATTATTTGTCCTGGCGCCTTTACATGCAAATAGATTTTTTGCGCTCAATTTGGGTTTTCCGGGCATTTCACAACTAAAATATCGGCAAGAAAACCGGGCTTTTTAACAAAAAAACATTCGTATTTTTGTATTCGTTTTAAGCTAATTAATATTCTTTCAAATCAAAAATATGAGTCAATTTGATGTAGCCATTATCGGCTCTGGACCAGGTGGCTATGTTGCTGCCATACGTTGCGCCCAATTGGGAATGAAAACCGCCATAATCGAAAAATACAGCACATTAGGGGGTACATGCCTCAATGTAGGCTGCATACCTTCAAAAGCCTTGCTGGACTCATCACATCATTACGAAGATGCCGTTAAGCATTTTGAAGAGCATGGGATTGAAATACCCGGAGAGGTGAAAATAAATCTCGAAAAAATGATTGGTCGTAAGCAAGCCGTTGTCGACCAGACAACCAAAGGCATAGCGTACCTTATGGACAAAAATAAGATAGAAGTATTCCAAGGGTTGGGAAGTTTTAAAGATGCGAATAACATCTCTATTAAAGGTTCAGATGGAAAATCAAAAAGCATTGAGGCTAAGAACATTATCATAGCTACTGGCTCTAAGCCTTCAAGCTTACCGTTTATAAATATTGATAAAGAAAGAATCATCACATCCACAGAGGCCCTGAAGCTTAAAGAGATTCCCAAACACATGATAATTATAGGTGGTGGGGTGATTGGTTTGGAACTTGGACAGGTTTACAAACGATTGGGCGCCGAGGTAACCGTCGTTGAATTTATGGACCGGATAATTCCGGGAATGGACGGTGCACTTTCCAAAGAGTTGATGAAGGTGATGAAAAAACAAAAGGTAAAATTTAACCTTTCGCATAAAGTAAAATCAGTTGAGCGTAAAGGCAATGAAGTCATCGTTAAAGCTGACGACAAAAAAGGAGAAGAAGTAACTTTTATTGGCGATTATTGTTTGGTATCTGTCGGCCGAAGACCATATACCGATGGTTTGAATGCAGAAGCAGCTGGTGTAAAACTTGATGATAAGGGTAGGGTAGCGGTCAACGAACATTTACAGACCAATATCTCAAATATATACGCTATAGGCGACGTGGTCAAAGGGGCCATGTTGGCCCATAAGGCCGAAGAAGAAGGTACCATGGTAGCCGAAATCATCGCAGGTCAAAAACCCCATATTGATTATAATTTAATTCCTGGGGTTGTCTACACATGGCCAGAGGTTGCGGCTGTCGGTAAAACCGAGGAAGAATTAAAAGAAGCAGGAATCGATTACAAAGTGGGTCAATTTCCAATGCGTGCTTTGGGTCGCGCCCGAGCCAGTATGGACATTGACGGTTTTGTGAAAATATTGGCCGATAAAAAAACCGACGAGGTGTTGGGTGTTCATATGATAGGTGCGCGTTGTGCCGATCTAATTACCGAGGCAGTCACAGCTATGGAATTCCGTGCCAGTGCCGAAGACATTGCTCGTATGAGCCATGCGCACCCAACGTATGCCGAAGCAGTAAAAGAAGCTGCTTTGGCAGCAACAGACGACAGAGCACTTCACGTTTAGATATTTATTTACGGGTTAAGGAGGGTTGGTATATTCGTCAATTTCTAATGACTCCAAAAATTCGCTCAACCAAGCCTTTAAGTCGGGCGACCAATTCCTTTAAAATTGGGGTCGCTTCTTTTTGCAGTATGGTCAATTGACTTTTTCCTAGAACTAAAGAAGCATTCAGTTTTAATTTTAATGCTTCTTCATGCTTGTCATACAGCAAGGCCAAATAGGTGCAGGCTATAACAAAAATAAGGGCCGTTGGTATAATGAGTACTGGGCTCAGCTGATGGTGAAAAAAACGATAAAGGCCCAGGCCGGTAAAACTACCATAAAGCACAATAAAATGAATAACATAAATGGATAGTGTGTTGGCTCCAATTTTCAATACGGTTTTGTTGGCCATGAATTTTCGTAAAAGCATGAAGATTGCAAACACCACAAGCACATCACCCAATCTAATAAAAAGGTAATTGTTTAAAGATATCATTTGAAACAAGGCTATTGAAGTCTGTTCATACATCCAAACGAAAACGTCAGAAGAAAAGAAAATCAACACAGACCCTGCCATTAAAGCCAAGCCTATGGCCTTTGGGTATAGCAATTTTGATTCACGATACTTATAAAAAAGAATGGACAATACGCCTCCTATGGCGGTATAGCCAACCCATGGAATAATGGTGAATACTGAGCCGTTCGCCTTGGTAAAATAATTGGCCATGGCCATTGGCAAAAATTCAAAGCCCCACTGTTTGTATACAGGCTCAAATAGAAACAACAAAAGGGTCAACCCCGTCAAAGTCAATGGCAATACATACGAATTCTTCTTGGCCGTCAACAGGTAAATGCCAACAATGCTCAAGATGGACATACCAATGCAGTGCAATACATCTACCAAATAAAAGCTGTCATATATTTCACCTTTAAATAAGCCTAAAAGGTTCATTCGCAACAAATAACCTATAAAAAGGAGTTGAAGTCCACGCTTAATTCCTTTGCGAACCCGAGGGTTCTCTAATCCTTTTTGAGGCACTCTGATTAAAAGAAAGGTGAAAATAAAACCTGAGACCGTAAAGAACACCGGAGCCGTTATTCCTCTAAAATAGGACCAGGTAGAAAATATACCGTTCCCTGTATCTCTAAATACGGGATCTAGAAGTCCATCAACAAAATGCCCTTGTAGCATCATTAAAATGGCCCAAGCCCGCATGGAGTCTATAAAGAACAACCTGGTATTTTGTGTATTCATCTTGCTAGTACTACCCTATATACCTAAACTACAGCCTATTTGGATGTTTTACGAGGCAAAATTAGATAAAAAACCGCCAAGTATTTGATATTTAGGGTATTTTCGCAAAAAAACAACATTAAGTTTCTATGGCTAAAATATTGGCATTTGCGGGCAGTAATTCTTCAACATCAATCAATTTTAAACTCGTAAAATATACCATTTCCACCATCAGGGATCATGATATTCAAGTCATGGATATGAGCAAATATACCTTGCCCATGTTCAGTGTGGACCTCGAAAAAGAATCAGGCTACGCCAACGCCTTGGTTGAACTAAAGGATGATATCCAGCAAGCTGATGGGCTTATTCTATCTGTCAATGAACATAATGGCAACCCTTCGGCATTTTTTAAAAATGTATTGGATTGGTTGTCAAGGGTAGAATTGAAATTTTTGGACAATACTAAAATTCTCTTGATGTCTACCTCACCGGGTAGGCGTGGAGCCTCTTCTTCAATGGAAATCATCAACAATTCTTTACCGCGATTTGGTGGCGAGGTGGTAGCAACTTTTTCATTGCCCTCTTTCAATCATACCTTCGAAAAGAAGAAAGGCATTATTGAGGAAGAATTGGCCAAAGAACATCAGCAAGCTGTAAATTCATTTCTAGCGGCCCTTTAGTTCAATTTCAGAGTCGGCATAAAGGCATTGTCCTTTCAGTTCAGCGAATTATAGCTATGCCATCCATGCTGTTATGCTTAATTTTGCCAGATGTGGTCCAAATTTCAAGCACATATAAATAAAAACTTTCCCTTTTTACTAAAGGCCAATCTTTTGGTTGCATGCAGCGGAGGTCTTGATAGCGTAGTGTTGGCGCATCTTTGTCAAAAATTAAAGGTCAATTTTGCTTTGGCCCATTGCAATTACAGGTTGCGTGCTACTGAGAGTGATGAAGACCAGGTGTTTGTAAAAAACTTGGCAGAAAAATACAAATGTTCTTTCCATGAAATTTCATTTGACACAAAGGCCGAAGTCAAAAAAAGCGGAGGCTCTACTCAGATGGTGGCTCGCGAATTGCGCTACACATGGTTTGAGCAATTAGCCAAAGACCACCAATATGAATATGTGTTGACGGCTCATCATGCTGATGACAATTTGGAAACCTTTATTATCAACCTTTCTCGAGGAACAGGTATTGATGGGCTAAAAGGGATACCTGAAGTAAATGAACATATTCTAAGGCCCCTATTGCCCTTCACACGACAAGAACTGCTCAAATTTGCAGGCAAGGAAAAACTCAATTGGCGCGAAGATAGCAGCAACCAAGAAACCAAATACCTTAGAAATAACATTCGTCATCATATTGTTCCCGAACTAAAAAAGCTGCATAGTAGTTTTGATCAAAATTTTCAAATGACACTGGGGCATTTAAAGGAGTCGTCGCTACTTTTAGACGCCTATGCCCGTATACTAAAAGCAAAACTTTTTAAGAAAGAAGGAGCTGTAATCAAAATCAAGGTGGCTCAATTGTGGGAGTTGGAACCATTGAGGGGGCATTTACACCTCTTGTTTAATGATTATGGATTCACCGCTTGGGATGATATCGAAAATTTACTGACCTCCATCAGTGGCAAGGCGGTGCAGTCTAAAACCCGCCTATTGCTAAAAGACCGTGATCAGCTTTTACTCACAGAAATAATAGAAGAAAAGAAAGAACGTTTTTATATTGCGCAGGGACAAGACATGCTTTTAAAACCTTTGAAACTACAACTTACCAAGGTTGATGCATTGGATGAGGTTTCCGAACAATTGATATATGTTGATAATGAAAAGTTAAACTATCCGCTCTTAGTAAGAAAATGGGAAAAAGGCGACTATTTTTACCCCTTTGGAATGAAAGGCTCCAAAAAATTGTCTAAGTATTTTAAGGACGAAAAGTTGGATATGATTGCCAAAAAGGAGCAGTGGTTACTGTGTTCCGACAATCAAATTGTTTGGGTCATCGGCCGAAGGGCAGACAATCGATTTAGGGTGACTACGGCCACCAAAAAAATAGTAAGAATAAAATTACTCAAATGAGAAATTTCTGTGCTGTATTGTTCTTGATTCTGACTACTACCTTAATAAGGGCGCAGTCAGACGATACGCCAGCAGTTTGGAGTCATGAGGTCAACAAAATTGCAGAAAGTGAATTTGAGTTGGTCTTCAAGGCCGACATATACAAAGACTGGTACATCTATTCTTTATATACCGCCGAGGGTGGGTCCATGCCCAGTGAATTTGAATTTCAGAATGCCGGTATAGACTATGAATTGTTGGGAAAGACCGAAGAAGGAAAAACATATACCAAATACACCGAAGTATTTGATGTTGATGAGACTTTCTTTAAAAATGAGGCTCTGTTCAAACAAAGAATTAAACTACTTAAGCCCGATCTCAAACAGATAACGGTTGTGCTTTATTACCAAATCTGTAAAGAGGTGTGCGTGCTGAGGGAAGCCGTTTTTGAAATTGCCCTGACCGATCAAGCGTTTGTAGCAACCCAAAAGACCATTGATGAGCGCAGCGCAGCTATGACAGCGGCCTTGAAGATAGACTTAAAGAACAAAGATCTACTGCAGCAAGATGAATTGGGCAATTCTAAATCGAGCTCCAACCTTTGGATGATTTTTGGCCTCGGTTTTTTAGGTGGACTCATTGCATTGTTGACCCCATGTGTTTTTCCGCTGATTCCATTAACGGTTTCCTTTTTTACCAAACAGTCCACCAATAAATCAAGGGGAATTGTAAATGCGCTCCTGTATGGTTTCTTTATTGTGTTTATTTATGCCTTATTGAGTGTCCCCTTTCATTTATTTGATTCGGTCGATTCTCAAATATTGAATACCATTGCCACCAATGTGTGGCTCAATGTGTTCTTTTTTATCATTTTTGTCTTTTTTGCCTTTTCCTTTTTTGGGTATTATGAACTTACATTGCCCAATTCATGGGCCAATAAAATGGACCAAGCTTCAACTAAGGTAGGAGGCGTATTCGGTATTTTCTTTATGGCCCTCACTTTGGCCATTGTTTCTTTTTCATGTACAGGCCCTATTTTGGGTGGCCTTTTAGGTAGTACTACACTGGCACAAGGCAGCGTGGCCACTAATCTATCAATGGGCATGACCGGTTTTGGTTTGGCTTTGGCCTTGCCTTTTGCGCTGTTCGCGCTATTTCCTGCTTGGCTTAATTCTTTGCCCAAATCGGGGGGGTGGATGACTACGGTGAAAGTAGTTCTGGGATTTTTGGAACTCGCTCTGGCCTTCAAATTCTTATCTAATGCCGATTTGGTAGGTAATTGGGGCATCCTTAAAAGAGAATTGTTCTTGGGTATCTGGATATTGATTTTTTTGTTGACCACCCTATATTTATTCGGTGTTTTCCGATTTCCACATAATGGTCCAAAACAAAAAATATCGAATGCGAGAAGAGCAATGGGGATTGTAAGTGCAGTATTTACCCTTTACCTTGCTTTAGGACTCTTTAATGTGACCAGTTTAAAACTATTGAGTGGCTTTCCTCCACCAGATTTTTATAGCGTGTACGAAACCGAAAGCGATTGTCCTTTAGGACTTAATTGCTTCAAAGATTTTGAAGAAGGCGTGGCCTTTGCAAAGGCCGAAAACAAGCCTATTCTGTTGGATTTTACGGGTTGGGCCTGTGTCAATTGCCGCAAAATGGAAGAAAACGTTTGGAGCGATCCCAGCATTTTTCCTTTGTTGCGAGATGAGTATGTTTTAATTTCACTCTATGTAGACGACCGCAAAGAGCTGCCTAAAAATCAACAATTTGACTTTGCTTATGAATCTGGCCGCGTAAAGACAATAACCACCATCGGACAAA
Source organism: Croceitalea sp. (assembly GCA_013001145.1). Taxonomy (GTDB): domain Bacteria; phylum Bacteroidota; class Bacteroidia; order Flavobacteriales; family Flavobacteriaceae; genus Croceitalea. Next base: position 32,022 of record JABDND010000003.1, read on the forward strand.
ATGGGGCACCTTTCAAACGATAAATTTCAATGCAGCCTCACAGCCCTATTATGTGCTGCTTTCCCCAAATTTGGAGATTCTTGCCCCGGCGGTACAGTATGTAGATACTGATAC
>JABDND010000032.1 GCA_013001145.1 Croceitalea sp.
CCCTCTCGTTCATGGCCTGTTCCGACGATGATAATGGAGGCACTATGATAGAACAAGAATCCACAACCGTGGTTGACTTGGCAATTGCCTCCGATGACCTTGGCATTTTAGTCGAGGCGTTGACTTCTGCAAATTTGGTGGCCACTCTACAAGGTGATGGTCCTTTCACTGTTTTTGCCCCAACAGATGAGGCGTTTAGTGCATTCTTAACCGCAAATAATTTTGCCTCTTTGGATGATATTCCTTCTGAAGTGTTGACTCAAGTACTTTTAAATCATGTGGTTTCGGGTAAAAATTTATCCACAGACTTAACAACCGCATATATTACAAGTTTATCTACATCAGGGGCAGGAGGAAGAAATTTAAGCCTATATATTGATACCACCGCAGGTGTCACCATTAATGGGGTGTCCAACGTTTCAATTCCAGATGTTGAAGCCGACAATGGTGTGGTTCATATCGTTGACGGAGTTATTGGCCTACCGAATATTGTAGATCACGCTGTGGCCAACGATAATCTAACCTCTTTGGTTGGCGCCTTAACAGCCAATGGCAACACCTCTTTTACAGATTTGCTTTCAAGCACAGATTCTGATTTTACTGTTTTTGCACCGGTCAACTTAGCTTTCTCAGCTTTTACAAATCCAAACAATAATGATATCAATTCCGTTTTGGCAAACCATGTCATACCCGGTACTGCAGCTTTCTCATCAGATTTGGCCAATTCATACGTAACTACAGCGGCAACCAACGTTGATGGGGATGGACTTAGTCAATACATAAATGTGGATAATGGTGTAACCATCAATGGAACCAGTGAGGTTATAGTAGCTGATATTACTGCCACCAATGGAGTTATTCATGCGGTAAATGCGGTGATTGACCTTCCAACTGTTGTTACATTTGCTACCGCAGATGCCACTTTTGGGCCTTTGGTAGCAGCTTTGACCGAAGGTACACCTTCCACAGATTTTGTATCTGTCTTAAATGGGGAGGGACCATATACTGTATTTGCGCCATCTGACGTAGCTTTTCAGGCGTTATTGGATAGCAACGAAAGCTGGACTACAGTTGCAGATATAGATGAAGTCTTACTAACAAGTGTTTTACAACACCATGTATTGGCAGGAGTAAATGTGCGAGCCGAAGACTTAACCGACGGTATTTCACCTCAAACGCTAGAAGGGGATGCCATTACCATCAACTTACCCGGAACAGGTGATAACATTGCTGACATCACTGATGGAGCTGGCAACACAGGTATTGGCGTGATTGTTGTCAACGTACAAGCCAACAACGGTGTAGTACATGTAGTCGACACGGTCTTGATTCCAGATACATCAAACTAAGAATACTTTAAGGGCCACATTTTTGTGGCCCTTTATATTATTTATTTAGTAGGAAGAATTTAAAAATGCACCTTCAGATTTAAATTGATTACATTTACCATTCAATGAGAATTGCTATTAATATGTATTCAAAAATATAATTCTACAACTAAAGGGTACGGCAAGCAACGGTATAGTCCGCTTCATCGATAAAGTGCTATTGCTAAAAAGATATATTATACCTGCCTCATTAATGATTTTGTAAGTAATATATCATTTTTGTAAGTATTCTATTGCAAACGAAACTTCCTTTAAAAATTCTTGGAAGTTTCTTTGTTTATAAGGCTTACCGTTCATCGATGACACATCATAAGATGTTCTTTTACCATACAAAATAAGGTACTTGACAACTATTAATTTGTTAGGTGGTAAAACAGTGCCATCTTTGAAGTCCCGAATCTTTCCAAACTTTACCTATTTTTGGTAGAAGCTTCCCCCGAAAGGGGGAAGTTTTTTTAAGCACTATCGCTTTCCTGCCTTTTTTTGAGCTTCGGCCTGTTCCATCATCTCCCTCATTTTCTTTTGAAACTTGTTCTCTTTTTTGGGTTTCTTTTTATTCTCTTGAATTTGTGCATGAATTTTGTCATCGTCCAAAATGTAATTTTTGATGGCCAACATAATGAAGATGGTGATCAAATTGGAGACAAAATAATACAAACTCAATCCACTGGCGTAGTTGTTGAAGAAAACCAACATCATCACAGGAGAAAGATACATAATGAACTTCATGTTGGGCATACCGGGCTGTTGTTGCATTTGCATACTTTGCCCTGTGGTCATCATCATATAAAAGAAGATAGCTACCGATGCCAATATGGGAAACAGACTTACGTGGTCGCCATAAAAGGGTATATTGAACGGTAGATTGAAGATGGTATCATATGAACTTAAATCTTCTGCCCATAAAAAAGATTTCTGTCTTAATGCGAAAGATGTGGGGAAAAACATGAAAAGTGAATAGAATATGGGCAATTGCAATAACGCAGGTATACAGCCGCTCATGGGACTCACACCTGCCTTATTGTAAAGCTTCATGGTCTCTTGCTGCTTTTTCATGGCGTTATCCTTAAACTTCTCGTTGATCTCGGTAATTTCTGGTTTCAACACCTTCATTTTTGCCTGTGACAGATATGACTTATACGTTACTGGAGATAGGGCCAAACGCACAATAATCGTCATTACTACTATGGCTATTCCAAAAGGTAAAAATGAACTTAAAAATGTATAAAAAGGCGTGAAAACAAAACGGTTGATCCAACCGAAAATACCCCAGCCAAAGGGAATGGATTCTACAAGGCCCAAATCTTCATAATCATCCAACACGGCCACATCGGTTGGGCCGTAGTACCAATGCATATTTTGAGATAGTTCCCCTGCCTGTAAATCAAGCGATGTCTTTGTTGTATATTCTTTTGTGAACAATTCATCTTTGCTTTCTTCCTTCACCAAATTAACGCTACTGAGTTCGGCCGACTTAAAAGGCGTTCTCGTTGCCAAGATGGAGCTAAAAAAATGCTGTCGATATGACAGCCACTTTACGTCCACTTCGGTCTCTTCATCCAACTCACTACTTTCAGACAACTTGCTAATTTTATCTCCGTCATGGTTATAGGTAAGGCGGGTATACCGGTTTTCATATTGCACGCTCTTATTATGGCGTATACCTTTCATGTTCCATATTAAGTCTATGGGCTTTGCCGCATTGAATACACTGCTCAAACCTTGTGATCTAATGGTGAAATCTACCAAATAATCATCAGATTTCATTTCATACCGATATTCCAAAAACTGGTTTGGCGAGGTTTTGGCCCGCATGGATAACACTTGGTTTCCATTATCTGTTGTCAAAGAGGGCTCAAAATAAAGTTCTTGGGTATTGAGCACACGATTATCGTTGGTGGTAAAATTTAGCCCAAAAGCTGCATTTCCATCTTTTATCAAATAAACGGGAACTGAATCAAAAGTGACAAAATTCTTCATTTTGGCTTCAACAATTTGCCCACCTTTATTGGCGATGGTCAATGTCACCAATTCATTTTCTAAGATAGTGGTAGCATCATTGGTGGCAGTGAACCCAAAAGCCCCAACAGCACTTTTATAGCTCGCCACAGCGGTAGAATCGTTTATATTCAATACCGGAGCGGCAATTATTTCTTTCTCAATTGGCTTGGCAGCTTCAACTTCTTGTTCTGCCTGCAATTGTTCTTGTTGAGCCTTTTCGGCTTCAAGCTCTTCAGGCGTAGGCTGTTTGAGGTACATCCATCCCAACAAAATTCCAAATATCAATACAAATCCTATAATGGAATTTATGTCCAGTTTCTTTTCTTCCATGAAATCTATTTAGTAATCGCTCTTCGGCTTTCAGCCCGCAAATATATACCCAAATGAGCAGTTTATGCCAAACTGGCATTAGTTTGTTGCTGTTTTTGTTTTAATACGGCACGCACAAAACCTACAAATAAGGGATGAGGATTGGCCACGGTACTTTTATATTCAGGGTGATATTGCACTCCAATGAACCAAGGGTGGGAAGGTAATTCTATAATTTCAACCAAGTTGGTGTCCGTATTGATGCCAGAAGCTACCATACCTGCCTCCTCCAAATCTTTTTTATAACTATTGTTAAATTCATACCTATGGCGGTGCCTTTCTGATATTTGTTGCTCGCCCCCATAAATTGTATGGGCCAATGAACCCTCTTTCAACGTACAATCCCAGGCTCCCAAGCGCATAGTTCCGCCTTTATTGGTAACCGATTTTTGTTCTTCCATCAAACTAATCACCGGATGTGGTGTACGGTCGTTCATTTCTGTTGAATTTGCCTTGGTCAATCCAATAACGTTTCGGGCATATTCAATGACAGCCATTTGCATGCCCAAGCATATGCCTAAAAATGGAATGTTATTTTCACGTGCGTAGCGAATGGCCTGTATTTTTCCTTCTATTCCTCTTTCACCGAATCCTGGGGCTACTAAAACTCCATCTAAGCCCATTAGTTTTTTGTCGACCACTTTTGCCGATAAATGTTCAGAGTGAATGGACCGGACATTTACCTTCACTTCATTGGCCGCGCCAGCGTGTATAAATGACTCTAGAATAGATTTATAGGAATCTTGCAGTTCTACGTATTTGCCAATGAGTCCTATGGTCACCTGACCCTTTGGATTCTTATGCTTCTCTAAAAAAAGATTCCAGTAGGTCAAATCGGGTTCCGTATTGTCAGGCAGATTTAGTTTTTTAAGTGCAACGGTATCCAACCCTTCTTCGCGCATCAAAAGTGGAACATCATAAATGGTCGAAGCGTCGATGGATTGAATGACCGCTTCCTTTTTTACATTACAAAACAAGGCTACTTTTTCTTTAAGATCATCTGAAATTTCATGCTCGGTTCTACAGACCAAAATATCGGCCTTGATACCACTTTCCATCAAAGTTTTTACCGAGTGTTGAGTTGGTTTGGTTTTAAGTTCACCGGCCGCCGCCAAATAGGGCACAAGGGTAAGGTGTATGACGATTCCGTTATTGTCGCCCAACTCCCAGAGCAGTTGACGGACAGATTCAATGTATGGTAGTGATTCTATATCACCCACTGTACCTCCAATTTCTGTGATGACAATATCGTAATCACCACTCTTTCCAAGTAGTTGTATACGTTCTTTAATTTCATTGGTAATATGGGGAATTACCTGCACTGTTTTGCCCAGAAACTCTCCTCTGCGTTCCTTTTCGATAACACTTTGGTATATTCTTCCCGTGGTCACGTTATTGGCCTGCGAAGTGGGCACATTTAAAAAACGTTCATAATGGCCAAGGTCTAAATCGGTTTCTGCACCATCATCCGTTACATAACACTCGCCATGCTCATAGGGATTCAATGTGCCGGGATCGACATTGATATAGGGGTCTAATTTTTGAATGGTGGTTTTATAGCCCCTCGCCTGTAGCAATTTGGCCAAAGAGGCCGCGATAATACCTTTACCAAGTGAAGAAGTTACGCCCCCCGTAACAAAAATGTACTTTGTTTGTGACATGATTGAATCTATCATTACGGGAAGTAAAGGTAGTAATTATAGCCTTAAACTTTCGTCAATCAACTGGATTTTCTTTTCTAATTCTTCTTAGAATTGGCTCCAGTCCATTTGACTTTATATCAAGTATCGTTTGAAGATAATTGCCCAATTTACCTTTTGGATACCCCTTTTGTTTAAACCAAGTCAAGTATGGTATGGGTAAATCGACTAAATACCAATTCTTGTGTTTACCAAATGGCATTTTATAGTGTGCCAATTCAATAAGTTTTTGTTTATCGGGGCGTATTTCCATGTGAACATCTAAAATACTATCTTTCTTAAGGTAAATGTTCCATTATGAGAAGAAGAAAATTTATTTCGGCAGCAGCAGCAGGTTCAGCAACTTTATTGGCCACACCAATGACAGCGCAATCGGCCATGGCCCAAAAAGAATTTAATCTAAAAAACAACATCAACCATAGCGTTTGCCAATGGTGTTTTGGTGATATTCCATTGGAAGAATTTTTGAGGTTTCTTAATGATCATTCCATTAAAGCGGTTGATTTGATCGGACCCATAGACTGGCCATTACTTAAGCAATATGATATTTTTTGTTCTATGTGCAACGGCGCAGAAATTAGCCTTACCGAAGGTTGGAACGACCCCAAATACCATGAACAATTGATAGCCAATTACACCGATATCATACCTCAAGTGGCAGAAGCGGGTTACACGAACCTTATTTGTTTTAGCGGCAACCGTCGAGGTATGAATGACTATGTAGGCCTGCAAAACTGCGTTGATGGCTTATCTAAAATAATGCCCTTGGCCGAAAAAAATGGTGTAGTAATTCAAATGGAATTGTTCAATCAAATCAATCATCCCGACTATATGTGTGATAGCTCTTTGTGGGGAGTTGAACTCTGCAAAAGATTGGGTAGCGATAACTTTAAATTGTTATTCGACATATATCATATGCAAATACAAGAAGGTGATATTATTAGAAGTATTCAAAATTATCATCCTTATTTTGGGCATTACCATACTGCTGGGGTTCCCGGCAGGCATGAGATTGACGAAAACCAAGAACTTTACTATCCGGCCATAATGAGAGCAATTTTAGAGACTGGTTATAAGGGTTATGTGGCACAAGAATTTATTCCGGCCAAAGCAAATAAATTGGAATCTTTAAAAGAAGGATTCTTGATTTGTGATGTCTAAGAACCAATTATAGATTTTTTCTTTTTTTACTGCCCTCGTACATTTCATATTTTACAAGCCTTGATTCCAACTGTCCGTTAAAGACTTTTATTTTTCTTGAGGGCCTCAGCCCTACATGTTTTAGAGCATCTAGATTTGCTGTGATCAACCAAGCCTGGGTACCGGGATAATGTTGTTTGAGCGTATCGCCTATTTTTGAATAAAAATCTTGCATATCAATGTCAAGCCTTTCCCCATAAGGCGGATTGAATACCATATGCAATAATCCTTCACTTGGTTTTGATGTTTTAAAAAAGTCTTTGTGTTCAATAGTCATGTATTCTAAAAGATTGGCATTTGCCGCATTCTCTTGGGCTTTACGCACCGCGGAAGGTGCCTTGTCGTATCCTATGATTTTATGATGGAACTCCCTCGTTTTATTTAAACTGGCTTCAACGATTTTTTGATAAAGCACTTCATCAAAATCATTCCAATTTTGAAAAGCAAATGATGATCTATTAATATTGGCTGGTATATTACAGGCAATCATAGCAGCTTCAATCAATAGCGTTCCACTTCCACACATAGGGTCTAAAAAGTCTGTACGGCCATCCCATCCTGAAAACAAGAGAAGTCCCGCGGCCAAAACCTCATTAATTGGAGCAATATTGGTGGCGATACGATAACCCCTTTGATGAAGTGAACTGCCAGAACTATCCAATGAAACTGTACAATCGTTATTATAGATATGAATATTTATTTGAATATCCGGATTGTGCGTGTTTACATTGGGCCTTTGCCTTTCCACAGCTCTGAATTTATCTACCAAAGCATCCTTGGCCCTTTGTGAAACATACATGGAATTATTAAATACTTCAGAATTCATCGTCGTATCAATGGCGAAAGATTTATCACTAGAAAAAAACTCGGACCATTCAATTTCATACAATTGAGAATAAAACTGTTTTTCGTTAAATACCTTAAACTTTTTTATTGGCTTATAAATCTTTAATGCGGTACGTAGACAAAGATTGGCCTTATACATAAACCCACTATCGCCATCAAATGACACATTACGGACACCCTCGCTTACATTTCCAGCTCCCAAATTTCTTAACTCTTTGGCAAGCAATGGTTCAAAGCCATAAAGTGTTTTGGCCAACATTCTAAAATTACCTTCCATAATTATCAAAAGTGTTCTCCAAAAATAGGCTAATTTTGCCCCTTAATCTTTGTAACCTAGAAATACCTGATAAATGGTTTACTTTCTGCCTTTTATGGCTGTCATTGGAAGTTTTGTGTTTATTTATTTGACCAAGCCCAAAAGTCAAAAGAACGTAAAACTATTGTTGGCATTTAGCGGTGCATTTCTATTGGCTCTTACTTTTTTTGAACTATTACCTGAAGTCTATAATGAGTCCAATCCCAAGCAGGTCGCGGTATTTATTCTTGCAGGAATTTTATTGCAGGTCTTTTTGGAATTTTTTTCTAAAGGAGCTGAGCACGGTCATGTACATTTTAATTTGAAGCAGAGTACTTTTCCTATTGTACTTCTGCTTAGTTTATCCATACATGCTTTGATAGAGGGTATACCCATTACCAATGATACAAATATTCTTTATGGAATACTGGTACACAAAGTTCCTGTTGCACTCATTCTTTCCATTTTTCTGATCAATTCAAAATTGAGTATAAAGTTAGTACTTTTATTCATGGTAATCTTTGGATTAATGACGCCATTGGGAAGTTTCTTGGCAACGCACTCTACAATTATAAGTGAATACAGTCAACAACTTTCGGCTTTGGCCATTGGTATTTTTCTGCATATTTCGACCATCGTATTATTTGAGAGCGCACAAGGTCATGCCTTTAACTTGAGAAAATTGGCGGTAATTATTTTTGGGATTGCAATTGCGTATTTCTTGTAATAAATGCCGAAATCTAGGATAAAGGTTTTAAAACCAGTTCATGGTAAATCATGCACCAGTGACTTATTGCCCCTCCTAAAACAAAAAAATGCCAAATAAGGTGGTTATATGGAATACGTCTAACGGCGTAAAAGATAATTCCCAGTGTATAAAAGGCCCCACCCAACGCTAAAAGAAACAATGACTCAATTGTTGAATGGTCCAGTAAATACGGTAGATCAATGACCACCATCCAACCCATAAGTCCATAGAGCAACAGTGAAAAGACTTCAAAACGGCCTGTGAAGAATATTTTAAGAATGGTGCCCAAAAGTGCCAATCCCCAAACCAAGTATAATAATAACCAGCCCTTTGAAGGGGCCAAAAGTGATACACATATGGGTGTATAGGTACCAGCTATCAAATAATAGATGCTGATGTGATCTAATACTCTTAGTTTTCGTTTTATTTTAGGATTGTTTATCGCGTGGTAAAGTGTTGAAGCGCTAAAGAGCAAGACGGTTGAAATGCAATAGATGTATATTGCTATTGAGCTTTGATTAGTTTTGACTTGGTCTATTAATATATAACTTCCGATACCTCCGAGTATTATTCCCAAACCGTGGGAATAAGCATTCCATTTTTCTACTCGTAATTCTATGGGCAGTGCTTTCATTTAATATATAAACAAAAAAAACCCCTCACTTTGTGAGGGGCTTTCAAGGAAGGCGGCGACCTACTCTCCCACCTGGTGTGGCAGTACCATCGGCGCAAACGGGCTTAACTTCCCTGTTCGGGATGGGAAGGGGTGAACCCCGTCGCCA
>JABDND010000046.1 GCA_013001145.1 Croceitalea sp.
GTAGAATATTTTTCATGATACTTTATGTTACTTTTTTGGAAGTGTCCCTTAACACCATAAAAGGCACCGCAGAATGATAGCCAATGGCCTCAACATTCTGTTTTAAGAGCAATCTTTCTAAAAAAGAATGCTTTCTGTTCATCATGACCACAAGGTCAATATTATTTTTGTCTGCATATTCATGAACCACATTGGGCATATATTCTTTGGTAATATCTTGCCATACCACCTCAATTGATGCGAGTTGTTTGGCCAAATGGGCCTTGTGAGATGCCTGTGTTTTTGTTAATACATCATTCTCGACAGCATGCAACACATGCAAGGTTGCGTCAAAATTTTGAATCAGGCTTAAAAGGGGTTGAAGTTCGTGCTCATTATAAAAACCATCGTAGGCAGTGGGCAACAACACCCTTTTCATCTTAGTGAATTTGTATTTGGCGGGTACGGCCATAACAGGAGTCTTTGATGTCAATGCCACATGTACGGTATTGGAGCCCAAAAAAATCTCTTTGGCCCCCGTTGCCCCTTGCGTACCCATTATGACCAAATCTGCATTTATTGTTTCACTAGATGCCTTAATTTGCTCGGTCAAAGTATTGAATGCCGATATGGTTTTAAATTGATGCTTGGGATTGGGGTACTCCTTTTTCAATTTCTTTAAGGTACGCTCCAAACCGGCCAATGAAATATCTACACCAACATCGGGAATGGCACTTTGCACTGGGCCACCAACAAAATAATCGATGCGATAAAATGCCGGTGTATATGCATTTAAGATGTGAAAGGTACAGGCCTCATCTTTATAGAGCGTCACCGCATAAACGATGGCGTTCCATGCATTCTTTGAGAAATCGGTGGTCAATAATATCGTTTTCATTTTTTGTGTTTTATCGGTATAAGTTCTGCATGACCAAAAAGGGTATTTTGACCTTTAAGCCCAATTCGTCTATAGTTGAACGATAGAGCATATCCTCAAAAAAGGAATGCCTTGAGTTCACCATGGTAAGCATTCCAACCTTATTTGCTTTTATATATTCCATAATGGCCTCACCCTTATTCTTGACACTTGTTCTCTTAAACGATAGATAGGCCTTACTTAAAGTTTCTTTTATAAATAGCCTATTGTCTTCTTGACGGTGGCTCATGACGTCAAAATCAGAAATATAGAGGCAATGCACTTGAGATTTGAAATGACCGGCCAAATCGCCCAACAATTTGAGCTCGCGACGCTTATAGGGCAGCATATAATCTGTTGGAAACAAAATTACCTTGGGTTGTTGGTAAACACAATCTGCAGGAATCGCCAACACTGGGCAACTCACATATTTAAACAATTGTACCGTATAACTGCCAAAGGTTGTCTTATGGTCACTGGTCTCGCCTTTGGTACCCATCACGACCAAGTCTATGTTTTTTTGGTTTACAAAATCGTTCACGCCATCGACAAGACTATCAAAAGCGGCCACCGTATGCCATTTGTGCATGGGATTAGGAGGCACGCCAATGACACTTTCAAGCAAATCTTCCAGCTTTTGCGTGACCTCTTTTCGAATTTGTTTTTCTGTGCTTTCCCTTTCTTCAACTGGTTTGTTTAAAAAACCACCATAAACCTCATCGGCAAAGGCATGCATCAAATAAAACTCTGCTCGATCACATTTAAATAATTCTTGGGCATATTGAAGTGCATGCAGCGCATTTTTTGAAAAATCGGTGGGAATTAGAATGGTCTTCATGGATACGTACTTTTGTTAAAAGTAGACCTACCATCGCAAATAGAAAATGATATTGGTCACCTAATGGTTTAGGGAGAATTAGGTCTTTAGGTTTTATTCATGTATCACATAAAATGGCACTTTGGTGTGAAAACTGATTTTTTCAACCGTGCTGTCAAAAAGAATTTGTTGGATGAAGTTGAGGTTCTTGGCGACCATGATGATCATATCAATATCCCTGCTTTCAACAAAACATTGAATAGCCGCTTGAATGCTTTTATTCGTGAGCAAATGAAAACTATGGCGATGTTCAAAAGATTCATTGAGGTAATCAATCAAAAACGATTTATTCCCAATTTGCTCCTGGTTAAGTTGCATACCATCTTTGCCAACATGCATAATTCTTAATTGCCCATCGTTAAGCGCCATTACTTTATAAATGGCATTCAAAATATTATGGGCATAATAGATATTGAAATCGGTGGGAAATGCAATTTCGTGTGGTTTTTTAAATTCAACCTCTTGGGGCACCACCAGCGTATTACACTTGACTTTGGTCAACACATCGCCAGCAGTGCTGCCCACCACTTTCTCCATTAGGCCACTGGCCCCTTTTGTGCCCATAATGATCAAATCAATGCTATATGCTTCAATATATTTTTTAATGGTCTCAATAATGAATCCGCTGTCATATAGGGCGTAAAAATGGTGATTTTTATGAATTGATTCTTTCTTGGTCTGTTCCAGCGTTTTGGTCAATTGTTCCTTCGTTTTTGAGGCCGATTTGGATTTTACCTTTATGATGGTTTCATTAATGGGGTTGGTGACCTCAGCCGAGGCCAATAACGATGCAACGTGTAGTATATAAAAATTACAAGGCTCATCACTTAATACATGAAGGCCGTAATGCAAAGCGCTTTCCGCATTTGCCGAGAAATCGGTTGGGACTAAAATATTCTTCATGGGTATTTTAATAACAACGCTAATTTACAGCGGCCATAACCCATTCTAAATGATTTATGTCAGTAACAAAACATTCCATTAAAAAAGAAGGTTTAGTGCACCTGCGCCAAAGCGGCCGGATCCAAAATTTTGATGTTTCGGTTTTCAACGGCTATGAGACCTTCATTTTTGAAGTCTGATAAGGTTCTGATCAGACTTTCTGTCGCGATACCCGCCACCCCCGCCAAGTCGCCACGGGCAATTTTAATGGGTTCGCCATGTTTTTTATGCATGGCCTTTGCATATTGTAAAAGGGTTTGCGCGGTCTTCTTGCGAACCGAACTATAGGCCATTTGCAACAATTGTTTTTTGATAAGTCCGATGGTTTCGGTCATGACCTCCAGTAATTCCACAGAAACACTTTGATTCTCTTCCAATAATGTTTTTAAAATTGACTTTGAGATACTTGCCAAAACCACTTCTTGCAGCGCCACTGCATATTCTTGATGAGCTGCATTCTCACTTAAGGATGTAAAGCCCAAAAATTCGTCGGCTGCATAAAGTGAAGTGATCAGTTCTTTCCCCTCTTCATCCAATCGATAGCATTTAACGGCCCCTTTGAGAATTAAATATACCGTATTGGAATGGTCTCCCACATTGAATATGGGTTCATCTTTCTTAAAGGTCAAGACTTCACCGTGGTCATCAAAAAAGTTTTTGAGTTCATGCAGCGATCGTATGCCCTTAGATTGACCGTTTTTTGGTCTAGCCGCATTGTATACACTCTTTAAAAGCGAGGTCTTCTGCAAACGGCTATGGATGGCCGCCAAGAGTTCATCTTCTTCAAAGGGTTTGGTAAGGTAATCATCGGCCCCTAGATTCATGCCTTTTCTTACATCATCATGCTCCGTTTTTGCAGAGACAAATATGAACGGAATATGTTTTGTTGTTTCATGGGAAGAAAGGTTTTCCAGTACACCATATCCATCCATCTCTGGCATCATGATATCGCATAAAATAAGGTCTGGAATTGCCTCTTTGGCCAATTTTACGGCAATTTTACCATGGGCGGCGGTCAACACCTCAAAACCAGACAAATCGAGCAGCTCGGCAATGTTTTCCCGTAATGACAAATCATCTTCAACCAATAAGATTTTTTTCATCGACTTATTCTTTTGATGTGGGTATAAACAAACTAAACTTAGACCCTTCTTCCACCGTACTTACAAATGTAATCTCTCCCCCCAAATTTTTAATGTGTTGCCTAGCTATATTTAAGCCTATGCCCGTGCCCTGGGTAATCAAGACGTTGCTGGCCCTAAAATATCTATCAAAAATAAATTGCTGGTCGGCCTCGGGTATCCCCAGGCCTTCGTCTATAATGGTAATGGTCAACATCTTTGGGTCTTCATTAACCACAATTTCAATATTACTGCCTTCTGGTGAGTACTTGATTGCATTATTTAGCAAATTGGAGAGGGATAATGCCAAAATGCGCTCATCAAAAGTAAGGGTGATTCCGTCAATATTTTTTGGGTACTGAATACGCTGGCCTTCTTTTAGCAGGCCGCTCACGCTATAAATCACCTCATTGATCAACTTGCTCAATGAAAATTCTGTGAGGTTGTACTTTACCTCTCCCGCTTCCAAACGTTCTATGGACAAAAAATCGTTCAAAATAGCATTTAGGTATTTCACCTTTGATTTAATCGATTCAATATGCTTGTTTCGCTTTTCTTGCTGCTCGGTTAAGGTATATTTTGAAAGTAGGGAGGTGGACGTCAAAATACTGGTTAGTGGGGTCTTGAATTCGTGTGATACCAAGGATAAAAATTTGGTTTTAAGTTCATTCAATTTTTTCTCCGCCTTTAGCGCATCACTTAGTTGTTGTGTGCGCAGCTCAACGGTTTTTTCTAAATTTTCTGTATAGTTCTTAAGTTCGGTAATATCGATAACAATAGCCACTAATACTTGTGTTTTGCCTATCATGGACAGTTGCAAATGCACATCGACCGGATAGGTGCTTCCGTCTTTTCGGGTATGGTATGATTGAAATTCAACCTTTTGCTTTTTAGATTTTATCAAAGGATAAACTAATCTTTGCAAACTCTCTTTGGATAATTTGGTGTTGACATCCAAAATTGATTTTTGCTGTAGTTCATCAATATCATAGCCTAAATTGAGCTGTGCACCCCTATTCACATTGATGAACAAAAAACTATGGGCATCAAATACATAAATTTCATTCAAAGACTCATTGAATATCTGAAACCAATGGTTTATGGCCTGCTCGGCCTTTTTACGCTCCGTGATGTCTACCACCAAAGCCATAACGTATTGCTTTTGCAACAGCTTAAAGGGATTCAATCCAATTTCAAGGGGGAAATTGGTATTGTCCTTTTTAATACCAAACAGATCAAGACCTTGACCCATAGGGCGTTTTTCCTTTTTCTTGACAAATTCTTGAAAATGTTTTTTGTGGACGGCATGTGACTTTTTCGGAATGATTGACGAGATATGCTTCTGATTCAAGCCTTCAGAGGGGTAACCGAACATGGTATTTGCCTTATCGTTGCTGGCAACGATGGTTTGTTGCTCATTGACAATCAATATGCC
>JABDND010000047.1 GCA_013001145.1 Croceitalea sp.
GAATAGACGATGCCGTTCGAAGAATATTACGCCAAAAATTTAGACTTGGGTTGTTTGAAGATCCATTTCCAAATTCCGATTTGATTGCAAAAATTGGTAATCCTGAACACAGAAACATTTCCCGTCAAGCAGTAAGAGAATCTTTGGTGCTGTTAAAGAACGACAATCGGTTGCTTCCTTTAGCCAAGAATTTGGATAAGATTGTTGTAGTTGGAGAACATGCGAATAGCAGTGGCCTGCAATCTGGCGGTTGGACCATCAATTGGCAAGGTACCGAAGAGAACTATGCAGGTGCCACCAATATTCCCGAGGGAATCAAAAAAATAGCAAAGGGCGAAGTCATATACGATGAAAATGCTTCTGGAAATCATACCGATGCCGATGTGGCCATTATCGTGGTTGGTGAAACCCCCTATGCTGAATTTTTTGGAGATATTGGTGGTGAAGTAGATGCCTATCAGCTCACACTTACCGCTGAACATAAAAACTATATAGATACGTATGTAAACATGGGGGTTAAGGTGGTGGTTCTGTTAATTTCGGGCCGCCCTTTGGTAGTGACCAGCGAACTTGAAAAAGCTGATGCTTTTATAGCAGCTTGGCTGCCAGGTTCAGAGGGAGATGGAATCGCCGAAGTGCTTTTTGGAGAGTATAACTTTACAGGAAAACTGCCCCATTCATGGCCAAAATCTGTGGAAGATTATCATGGTAAATACGGACCTAATTTTTTTGTTGATGCCATTAAACCTTTGTTTTCATATAATTATGGTTTAAGTTATTGAGAGCATAAAACATTAGAATAAATGACATTGCCAAAAGCGTTACATACAAGATTCAACATCAATAACAAGATGCTCTTTTTTTCTAGCAGGCTATTTTTTGCCCTAATATTACTTGTAACCAACTTTTCGTGTAATATTAAAAAGAACGATACGAAGGAAATGCAATCAAAAATAAACAAACAAGTGACTGCTAAAGAGATTTTAGGAAACCCCGAATATTTGGCAATATCCTATGGAGGATATAGAGAGATTACGCGAGAGGTGCAACCTACCATTCAAGAGTTAAAAGATGATATGAAGATTTTATCTGCCCTTGGAATCAAAATTTTAAGAACCTATAATGTTCAATTGCAACAAGCGCCTAATCTACTGAAGGCCATTCGTCAATTAAAAGAAGAAGACTCCAGTTTTGAAATGTATGTCATGCTTGGGGCCTGGATAGATTGTAAAAATGCATGGACAGATGAAGAACCAAATCATGAGGTAGAAAGTGAACAAAATGAAGGTGAGATTGCCAGGGCAGCCGCGTTGGCCAACCAATACCCAGATATTGTAAAAATCATCGCTGTTGGCAATGAAGCCATGGTAACTTGGGCCACCAGCTATTATGTGCAACCATCGGTTATTTTAAAATGGGTTAACCACCTTCAAAATTTAAAGAAAGAGGGACAATTGCCCAAAGACCTATGGATCACCAGTTCTGATGATTTTTCTTCTTGGGGCGGTGGCGATACGAGCTATCATACCGAAGATTTGGAAAAACTGGTAAAGGCGGTCGATTATATATCCATGCATACCTATCCTTATCACAATTCACACTATAATCCTGAATTTTGGAAGATTCCACAAGAGGAAGAAAACCTATCAGATTTGGCTAAAATTGATGCTGCAATGGTTCGGGCACTTGAATTCGCCAAGGCTCAGTATAAAGCGGTATCTGACTACGTTGAAAGTCTAGGTGTTTCCAAACCGATTCACATAGGAGAAACAGGCTGGGCGACCATTTCCGATGGCCATTATGGTCCAAAAGGTTCAAAAGCCACTGATGAATATAAAGAAGCTAGATACCACGACCTAATGCGTAATTGGACCAATTCATCAAGAATATCTTGTTTTTATTTTGAAGCCTTTGATGAACAATGGAAAGATGCGAAGAACCCAAAAGGCTCCGAAAATCATTTTGGCTTGTTCACCATAGACGGTCAAGCAAAATATGCACTTTGGAATTTAGTGGATAATGGTACATTTAAAGGCTTAACACGAGGGGGTAACCCCATAACCAAAACCTTCAATGGTGACAAAAAGGAATTGATGAAAACAGTATTGGTACCTCCATTGAGCCGTGAATGAAAAATATGGTACGGGGCGAATGTATGGATCCAAGTACCAACAATTTTTGAAAAACACTGAAAATGAAAAAGTATAACAAAATTTATTTCGTAGTGATTATAGCCCTAATACTTGGTTCCTGTAAAGTAGAAAATACCCTTAATGCGGAAGTTTATGAAACATCGGCCGAGGGAAACAAATTACAGCCCATCACAAATATTGAAGCAAAAGAGAATCTATTAAAATTACGATTGATGCCTGAACAAAAATTTCAGACCATTACAGGTTTCGGTGGATCCTTCACCGAATCATCGGCATATTTACTTAATCAACTAAGTGCTGATAATCGCAAAAAAATTATAGACGCATATTTTGGTGAAGAAGGTGCTAAATATTCCTTGACTCGAACGCATATGAATTCATGTGATTTTTCTGTAAGCAACTATTCATACGCGCCGGTGGAGGGAGACCTTTCGCTGGAGAATTTTTCGATTGAAGAAGATAGGGACGACATAATTCCTTTTATTAAAGATGCAATGGCCACTTCGCAAGAGGGTTTTAAAATATTGGCCTCACCTTGGACGGCACCCCCATGGATGAAAGATAATAATGATTGGCGAGGAGGTAAATTATTACCTGAGTTCAATGAGTCTTGGGCCCTGTTCTTCTCCAAATATATTGATGCCTATAAAGCTGAAGGTATTGATATATGGGGCTTTACAGTTGAAAATGAACCATTGGGCAACGATAACAATTGGGAAAGTATGCACTTTAGCCCTCAAGAGATGACCGATTTTGTGGTCAATCACCTGGGCCCTAGATTGGAAGCTGATGGCCATGATGTGAAGATTTTGGGCTACGATCAAAACAGAGAGCACCTTAATGAGTGGGTAGATGTCATGTTTCAAAATAATCAAAGCTCAAAATATTTTGACGGTACGGCCATTCATTGGTATGCCAGTACGTATGAGGTTTTTCCAGAAGCATTGCAATATGCGCATGAAAAAGCACCCAATAAGTACCTTATCCAATCCGAAGCTTGTGTTGATGCTGAGGTTCCCAAATGGAATGATGATCAATGGTACTGGTCGAAAGAGGCCACAGACTGGGGTTGGGACTGGGCGCCAGAAAAAGATAAACACCTACATCCTAAATATGCACCGGTCAATCGGTACGCCCGTGATATAATAGGTTGCCTTAATAATTGGGTAGACGGTTGGATTGATTGGAACATGGTTTTAGACACTCAAGGAGGCCCCAATTGGTTCAAGAACTGGTGTGTGGCACCAGTCATTGTAGACCCAGAAAAAGACGAAGTTTATTTCACACCAATTTATTATACAATGGCACATTTTAGTAAATATATTCGACCGGGTGCTGTTCGAATAGGTTTTGATAATCCAGATGATTCACTATTGTTGACCGCAGCTCAAAATCCTGATGGAACTATCGCGGTTGTTCTGTTCAATCAAGAAGATTCGCCAAAAAGCTTTGAACTTGTTTTGGAAGAGCGTTCGATGCCTGTGAATATAAGCGCACAAGCCATACAGACTATTGTGATACCTAGCTCAAAATAACATAATGAAAATAAATAACCAACTAACTAAAATCAATTGATATGTCACATTTTGTAACCGCCGCAAAAGATAAAGTCCCTGTGGGGCAAAAAGCTGCTTTTGGTGCAGGCCATTTTATATTGAATATCCTGCCTGGAACCTTAGGTGTCTTTATCCAGTTTTTCTTATTAACGGCTTGGGGGGTCGACCCTTTGTGGGCAGGACTTTTGGGTGGTTTGCCAAGAATTTTTGACGCAATTACCGATCCGATAATGGGTTTCATATCGGACAATACCAAATCAAGATGGGGCCGACGAAGACCTTATATTTTTCTGGGGGCTTTAATAAGTGGAATACTGTTCTTTTTAATGTGGCAGTTGGATGATAATGCCTCGCAAACATATATCATCTGGCATGTAATGGTACTCCAAATTTTATTTTTGATTGGTAACACTATGTTTGCCACGCCTTTGGTCGGTCTTGGTTATGAAATGACATCAGATTATAACGAGCGTACCAGATTGATGGCCTTTGCGAATACCATGGGTCAAGTTGCTTGGATGATTGTACCATGGCTATATGTGATAATTCCAGATTCGAACACTTTTAACACCCAAACCGAAGGAGTGCGGACCATGGCACTGATAGTAGGTGCTATGTGTGTGGTGTTCGGTATACTGCCAGCTTTGTTTTGTAAGGGCATAGACTCATCTCATATGGAGAATAGAAAAGAAATTAATTGGAAAACATTGGCGGCCAATATGAAAGAACTTTTCGAAGGAATAAAACAGGTGGCCAAAAATAAACCGTTCATGAAATTATGTGGTGCAACCTTTTTGGTTTTCAATGGTTTTCAACTCGTAGCGGCTTTCGGCGTATTTATCATTGTCTTTTATATGTACAGCGGTAGTTATGAAATGGCAGGAACATGGCCGGCTTGGTTTAATACCATAAATGCGATGATCACGGCTTTTATTGTAATTCCCATTATTTCTAAAATGTCTGACCGATGGGGAAAAAAGAATGCGTTTATTATTTCCACCATCTTGTCCATTGCAGGTTACCTATTAAAATGGTGGGGCTTTGACAAAGAATTGAATGCTAAATTCAACGAAACTGGTTTTGGCGAAAGTTTGAATTCGGGAGTTGCCTATATTTTTGACTTTTTGAATCCTACCCTTAATGAAATTGGCATGTCATGGTTTACCATTAATACCCAAAACGACATACCTTGGCTAATATTTATACCCATTCCCTTATTCGCGTTTGGTATGGGAGGATTGTTCACCTTGATGATGTCAATGACCGCCGATGTTTGTGACTTGGATGAACTTGAAAATGGTATGCCTAGAAAAGAAGGTACATTTGGAGCAATTTATTGGTGGATGGTAAAATTGGGTCAGGCAATTGCGCTTGTTCTCGGTGGCGTTATTTTGAAGATTGTGGGCTTTGACCCCAACATTACCGAACAAACGGTGGAAACCATGAATAGGCTTAGAATTGCCGATATTATAATTCCATCACTCACCGCAGCACTTGCAGTTTGGGTCATGTGGAAGTATAGTCTATCTGAAGCTAGGGCAAGGGAAATTAAAGATGAATTGGTCAAACGTAGGGGAGAACTTTAGTATTTATTTAAACAAAAAAACACATTTTAAAAGAATTATATGTCGTCATCAAGAAAGGAAAAATATTTAGCGCTGGCGGCGCTTGATTATGCGGGGAAATCAAAAAAACAGCTGAAAAAACTATGTCGAACAGTTTTGGAAGATGGCATGCACGGCCTGTGTTTTAGCCCATATATGGAGGGTCAAAATCCGGGTGACCAAATATCGGAGGAGCAGATTCGACGAAGAATGAAAATCATAAGTCCCTATACAAAGTGGATAAGGTCTTTTTCATGTACAGAGGGCAATGAGGCCATTCCACGTATAGCCAAAGAATATGGTATAAAAACTATGGTTGGCGCGTGGTTGGGTGATGACCCTAAAATCAATGAGCAAGAGATAGAAAACCTTATTGGGTTGGCTCAGGATGGGCTAGTTGATATTGCCGCCGTTGGAAACGAAGTTATGTTGCGCGGTGACTTAACTGAAGATGAGTTGTTGAGCTTTATGCACCGCGTAAAGCAAGCAGTGCCCCAAGTTCCTATGGGTTATGTCGATGCCTATTATGAGTTTGCCGAAAGACCAAGAATTACCGAAGCATGTGATATTATTCTCGCGAATTGCTATCCGTTTTGGGAAGGTTGCGATCTTGACTATTCCCTTTTGTACATGAAGGATATGCTAAGACGGGCCATCAAGGCGGCCAATGGTAAAAAGGTGATTATATCAGAAACAGGTTGGCCTTTTCAGGGTACCAGTCTTGAAGGAGCATATCCATCATATGAAAATGCCTTGAAGTATTTCATGAACACACAAAAATGGTCTGTTGAAGATGACATAGAAATTTTTTACTTTTCGTCTTTTGACGAATCTTGGAAAGTTGGCGCCGAGGGTGATGTGGGGGCATTCTGGGGTCTTTGGGACAAGGACGAAAAATTAAAGTTCTAAAGTGCAGCCCAATTTTGGGCACCCATTCTTTTATTTGGGATAATTTTAATTGAATTATTCAAACTTTAATAGGTCTCAGGCTAATTCTATGTTCCAATGGGTGAGTTTTTCAAAGCGGAATTAAAAGATAGGTTTTTGAAATATGCTTTGGATAAAGGTGATTATTTCGAAACACAGCTATTATACAACGAATTTTTAAGGCCTAACTATACACTCGATTTTGTTGAGAAATTGGTCAAAGAAATAATTGATTATGATCCTGAGTTGCTTGATATCATCAGTGGCAATGGTATTAAAATCTTCATGTTGTCCGCCACTGATCTTACATCAGACTTTTTGGCCGAAGGTGGTTTTACCAATCTTTATGTTCAGGAAGAAGAAAAATGGGATGTATTTTTAGAACATTTGTCCAACACAAGAAAACTTTCCGCTCAAGAAAAGGCCGAATTAGGTGAAACTGAGAAAAGCAATTATTCAAGGGAGCGTACCCTTTTATTCGGATTGATATTGGCAGTGGCCATCAGTTTTCTGTTCACCCTTTATAGCCTCATCAAAAATATAGTTGACAGTGATCGATACATGACCAGGGATGAGTTTGAAATTGAAATTGAAAAGTTGCGGACAGAATATCAAACTGAAAGTAATAAAATCATGAACGAATTGAATACCCTCAAAGATAAAATGCCAGACTCCCTTAAGTAATTTATGGATGCCGCTATTGGCGTTCAAATACTAAACTTTGAATACCTGGCAAATCATTGCCCAAGGTTTCTATCAATTTGGTCCCGTCATAAAAAAGGGTTCGTGTGCCTGCTCCGGCCATAACAAGGTTGCTCCCTGTAAAACCCCAAGTACCTATGGTATTTAGATTACTTGAGCAAGATACATTATAAAGATCGCCAGTGATGGCGGAGATTAAATCAGCGTTTACAGCAGATGAGCTCCATGTAAAATCTTGTTTCAAGGTAATCGACTCTCGTAAACAGGTGGTTTCATCCAACAAATTGAAGGAACTTTCACCATCATTATTGGCATCTATGGCCGAACTAACGTTTACGGCACTCAACACCCAATTACCAACCAATTCTAAACCAGAATTATTGCTTCCCGATCCTCCATCATCAGATGAACAGGAAAACAGAAAAAGAAGGGCCAAAGAAGTTATATAGGGCAGTGTTTTAAAGCGTTTCATACTTTTTTTTGATGAATTTACATTATTATGCCCAATATGGAAATACGTTCAACCTTAATTCTTTATATTCGAAGGCACTATTATTTAACAACTAGTTAACCAATTGACACAGCACACCGTTAAATATTTCATAAATATCAAAAATCAATAGCCGAATAGAACTAAAGAATCATTTTATTGTGCAAATTTAATGCTCAGTATATAATTTTAAACAAAAATGACAGCAGACTTACTTTCTAAGGCAGATGAGTTCGTAAATAGAACCTTAAGCCACATGTCAACCAGCGATAGAGTTGCCGCTTCCAGAGAAGCAAAAAAACTCATTCTTGACATTAACGAGATATATAAACAAACCAAAGACTCCAATTTGATGGACGTCATGAAACGCTTGACCGAGAAGAAAAAGAAAATCGAAAAGCGCTTAAAGGGTACGCCTTTGGTTTAATGATAATATTCAGAAAAAGAAAAGGCCTATCATTTTATGATGGGCCTTTTTTATTGTTTGTCCTTGAGCCCTATTTTAAAGGCGATAGTTGAAATTAAAACCCATAAAACGATATACCTTCTCGGCCTCGAAAAGACGAAAATCAGGAGTTGTATTGTCTGAAACATTAAAAAATAGCCTATTGGGAGCATTGTCATAGAACAAGCTATAAACAATACTTAATCCAATTTTTTCAGTGAATTTAAAGTTCAATGAATTGGTCCACTCTGTCCAATAGTCGGCCTTTTTATCCATAGCAGGCCCATTGCGCACTTCATTCTTGAACTCATTGATGATACCCAATTTAAAATACGCGGTCGATTTAAACTTAAAATTACCGCCTTGCATTGCAAAACCAGGACGTAGTACGAACCTAAATCTATTGGTGGCATCAAAAGCACCACGACGAATCAAATCACCATTGAACAGCTCCATTGAATCAGCCGTTTGTTCCAATTCATAATTTACACCTGCCAAAAGCGATAAGCGCGTAGTGCTGTATTGCTTAATCATATTGTTCGTAAATTGTTTTCGGGCCTTTTTTAGGTTTTTCATTTCTGAAGATTTTTCAGAAAACAGCCTAAGCTCATCCACTTCTTTATTAAAGGATGTATCACTTAAAATTGAATCTTGGTTTTTGCCAATTAATTTGACTTGTCCGGCTTCTGTTAAACCATAATTTAAAGGACCGTCAGTTCTATTGGCTTTTATTCTCGGAGTTCCTTTAGTGATGTATTTTTGAGCTGAATAAAGATTAAAAATTAGCCCACCGCCAATCTCGTAGCGCTGGTCAATACCCAAAAAACTGTTGTTCGTGGCAGTTAAAAAAACATAACTTTCTTGGCCCACATGTTTTTCAGAGTAATTGTAATCAAAAGAGATGGATAAATTCGACACTGTTTCAAGTAATGCACCATTTTGAATCTGGGCTTGAAAACTGGAACTTAAATCAAAAGTAAAGGGATAAGTGCCTTTGGATAATTCAATACCTGTGGATATCACAAAAAAATTGGAATTTTTGACTTCTTGACCGTTCAAACCAAATGATATTTTGCCATTGAACTGCTCATTCAATTTAGTTTCATCCAACAAATAAGCTTTTAACACCAGCAGTTCTTTATAGAAAATATTGTTCTCAAAAAGGGCGCCGCTGTTCGTTTTTTGGTTGGCAAGTGTATCCTTTGGTAAGATGGAATCTATAGTGCCAATTAGCTGCGATGATTGTGATAAAAGCGGTTGGCAGAGCAGAATAAATACCAATAAAAGCCATGGTACGGTTGTTTTCATAATGTAGTTGATTGGTGGTCCTTGAAGATACTACAGTTTAATGAAAATGAGGAGTTTGGGAAATTAATTTTACAACCTAAAAAATATCTTAAATTCTTGAAGAACGCTTTGGGTGAGGTAAAAAATGGTGAAATGAGGACAAAAAAGGAATAACAATGCAATTAATATTTACCCTATTTTATTCATGACTTCATAAGATTGGCTTTGCCCTTCCTGATAAGGCTCCGCTTTGAAAATGCTTTAAACAAATAACGCTCAATCAAGCTTGGCGTTTTTCTTATCGAATCGTTTATTCGTGACTTCGGCAGGATTACCGTCGGTGTTCCTTTGAAACCTCTGATGAAAATGCAGGCGGGCATCGCTAAAGCAATGCGGTTTTGAATATTTTTTCTGTTTACAAAAGCGCTAGGCTTTTGACACTCCAATAAATTACAAAACCCTGCATTTTCATGCAGGG
>JABDND010000109.1 GCA_013001145.1 Croceitalea sp.
AATTGAAACTGCTGGCTGGGTAAGGCGTAATTCTTCGGAAGCTTTGGTGATACTGCGTTTCTCGGCAATTTTCAAAAATATATTTAACTGATGCAATGTATAATTCATAAAATATATTAATGTTTTACATTATAAATATAAATAAAAATATATGCTAAATAAATTTAACCTTTGTCAAAAAAAGAAGATGTATAAACTCTTACCCTTTCAAAAGGCACTGTCAACAAATCAAAAAACCACATCCAAAGATGCCTATTACCCTATTTACTTTGCAATCATGGGATTCATTTTTGGAGGCATGCTAGTGTTATCGGCCTTGAATGATTTCTTATTTTTTGAATGGCTGGCATTGAGTATGTCCATAGTCTTTGGACTAATAGTCATACACTTAAGTGGTAAAAATCAAACCATTAAATCTTAATCTTAAATCTATAAAATGGAAACCGTAGTGCGTACTAAACAAAAAATCAACTTAGTGGATGGTACCTTTTCGCCGTCCGAGGCCTCTGATATCATATTGGCCCTATTAGATGAAAAAATCAATTTTCACAAACTACAGCGTCTCTCATGGAGCGAAGGTAGGGCTGATGCAGACACCCGGTTTCCTGATGGCCGCATCAAAGAACTCGAAAACGAGAAAGTGATAGCCAAAGAATTCATCTCGACTGTAAGGGGCCAGGTCATAAAATTAAAGATCAAAGGCGTCCTTGAAATTTCCTTGGAAGAAGAAAACTAAATGGATCTTCATCTTTTAAGCGACAATCTTACCAATCCTGCACTGTTATTCTTCTTCTTGGGAATAATAGCAGTGCAGTTAAAAAGCGATCTGGAGATTCCTCCAAATTCCTCAAAATTTATTTCCCTTTATCTGTTATTTTCCATTGGGTTCAAAGGAGGTTTAGAGCTTTCACATAGTAACCTGAACATGGAGATTGTTTGGTCATTGCTTTTTGGCATCTTTCTGGCCATTACAGTTCCCTTGTATGCCTTTTTTATATTGCGCAAAAAGTTTTCAGTTGCTAATTCGGGCGCCATTGCAGCTGCTTATGGCTCAGTAAGTGCTGTGACCTTTGTAACCGCCATTTCATTCTTAGAAATAGAACAAATTGATTTTGGCGGTCATATGGTCGCGGTAATGGCCTTGATGGAAGCACCTTCCATAATTGTAGGCGTTTTGCTAATGTCACTATATCAAAAAAACAGGCCTAAAAATGGTGAACTAAAAAAGATGCTGCATCATTCATTGACCAATGGCAGCGTACTGCTCATTTTGGGCAGTTTGATCATAGGTTTTTTGGCCAATGACCAACAAGCTGAGGGCATTACTCCATTTACCAC
The DNA here is from genome assembly GCA_013001145.1 of Croceitalea sp. Lineage (GTDB taxonomy): Bacteria > Bacteroidota > Bacteroidia > Flavobacteriales > Flavobacteriaceae > Croceitalea. The sequence goes on from JABDND010000109.1 coordinate 1,339, forward strand.
TGATATTTTCAAAGGCTTTTTAGCGGTCTTTTTATTGGATATGGGCATTACCAGTGGTCGAAAATTGAACGATTTTTTGAAAAAAGGATGGTTTGCCCTACTTTTTTCACTGATCATACCCGTATTCAATGGTGTCTTGGTGGCATGGTTTAGCCAGTTCATTACCGAAAACGAGGGCAATAGGTTTTTGTTCGCCGTTTTGGCGGCCAGCGCATCTTATATTGCCGTGCCCGCTGCTATGCGCTTGGCTGCCCCTAAGGCCAATCCCAGTCTTTACATTCCCATGGCTTTGGCCATTACCTTCCCATTTAATATAACCATTGGCATGCCACTTTATATGTATATTGTGCAAAATTTATAGTACAAATGAGCAAGCATAGGTGTGGTTGGTGCGTAGGCGATGCGCTATATGAATCTTATCATGACAAAGAATGGGGAGTTCCTGTTAAAGACGATGCTACTTTATTTGAATTTTTAATTTTGGAGACTTTTCAAGCTGGTTTGAGTTGGATTACCATTTTGCGTAAACGAGAGCATTTTCGCAAAGCATTTGACGATTTTGATTATAACAAAATAGCCGCCTATGATCACTCAAAAATTGAAGCGTTATTGCAAGATTCCGGTATTGTTAGAAATAGATTGAAAATAAATGCCACCGTTTCAAATGCTATTGCCTTTTTGGAGGTTCAAAAAGAGTTTGGCAGTTTTAGCAAGTATATATGGTCTTTTATAAATGACAAACCCATAATAAATGCACTAGCCCATTATAAGGACGCTCCAGACAACACCGAGCTTTCTGATAAAATCAGCAAAGATTTGAAAAAAAGAGGATTTAAATTTGTGGGCAGCACCGTTATCTATGCCCATATGCAAGCTACAGGTATGGTCAATGACCATGAGATCAATTGTTTTAGATACCATGAGGTTTAAACTGTTTTTTATACTCACTTTTTGTGGAATGGCAGTGGCTCTCGGTCAAATCAAGGACGAACGGGAACAGCGAATCTCAAACAGTGCATTTCCTCAAAATGCCCTTGATGAACTTCGCCCATTTTTAAAAGATGTTCGACGCTTGCGGTTTTACAAAGAACAAGATGGTAAAAAAGTGAGTTACGAATGTAAATTCAAAAAGGACAGATTGCAGTACAGCATAGAATATGATTCCTTGGGGCAGCTTGAAGATTTGGAATTCATCATAACCCACAATGATATTCCCGAATTGTCCTGGACAAATATCTCTGAATATCTGGAACAGAATTACAACTTGCGCAGAATCAAAAAAATTCAGCAACAATATCCATATCAATCTGGGTCATCAATAGCGCTTTTGAAAAATGCCCTTCAAAATCTTTTGTCGCCAAACATGAATTACGAAATTGTGATAGTTTCCAAAGTCGAAAAAGGCTTTGTTGATTACGAGCTATTGTTCACAGCTAACGGTAAATTCATAAATGCTCGCAGGGTGCTCAATTCAAAATACGACCATGTTCTCTATTAGGCATGCCAATAGAATGGGGGCATTGCTTTTTTTATGGAGTTTTTATCCCATTTTTGGGCAGAGCAATACCACGGTTTATTGGCAACCAGCCGTTGCGGTCAACTATAAGATCAGCGAAACCTATTCCCACAATTTCTCCATGCTCAATCGCAACTATCTTTACAATGAGGGTAACTCGCAATTCAATGTAAGGCATATTGACCTTGCCCATTTTTCCGATGTGCAAATAACAGATAGACAGCGGTTGGCAATTGGTATTTTATATCGGTTTAGAAACATGTTTGAAGAACAAGAAAATGAGTTGCGGCTTACGCAACAATATAACTTGCAATTAAAACCCTATGTAGTTAGGTTTGGCCATAGAGTGAGGGCTGAACAACGCATTACCAATAGTGCAACTGTACATCGTTTTAGGTACAGGTTTGGTGTTGATTTTCCCTTGCAAGGAGAAAAACTCGATGTGGGCGAAACTTATTTTATCGGTACTATTGAATCTCTTTTAAGTATTGCCAAAAATACTAAGCCAGAATATGATTCAAGGCTTTCGCTTTTTTTTGGCTGGCAAATGAATGAAAATACAAAATTGCAATTAGGGTCAGAATATAGAATGGAAGACTTTACCAATTCACGCGAAACAGTCATTTTTGTGTTAAGTAGCCTAATTTTTTCGCTTTAATAACGCCATATATTTTTTTCGACTTATAAGTTCAGCGCCCAAACTTTGTAGATGCGGGGTGTGCAATTGACAATCAATAAGGCTGTAATTGTCCTGTTCAAGCTCTTGCGCCATTTTTATGAATGCGTATTTTGAAGCATTTGGCACTGCACTGAACATACTTTCCCCACAAAATATATGTCCAAGGTCAACTCCGTAAAGACCTCCTACAAGTTCCGTCCCTTGCCACACTTCATAAGACTTGGCGTATCCCTTTTTAAATAAAATGATATAGGCATCCATCATCTTTTGGGTAATCCAAGTACCCTGTTGTTCTTTTCTGTAAGCTGATGCGCATTTTTCAATGACCTGTTCAAAGGCTTGGTTTTTGGTCATTCTAAATGATGTTCCGGCCAATACTTTTCTCATGCTTTTGGCAATCTTAACTTTTGATGGAAACATAACCATTCTAGGATCTGGGCTCCACCAGAGAATGAGGGCATCATCATTGAACCATGGAAAAATGCCACTTTGATAGGCCAACAAAAGCCTTTCTGCCGACAAATCACCACCCACTGCCAACAGTCCTTCCGCATTGGCCTCTTTGACCGATGGAAATACCAGACGTTCGCTCAAAAAATGCAGGGGTTTATTTTTCTTGTGGTTTTGCAACTGTATCGTTTTACCATAAAATTACTGAATGTGGCTAAAAGAGTAAAAGCCCCAGCAGATAAATTACACCGGCCAAGACCATGAAGAGCAAGGTATAGGGCAAAATTTCTTTGGCCTTTAATTTGGTTATTCCCAACAATGGAAGCGCCCAAAAGGGCTGCAACATATTGGTAATTTGATCGCCGTAGGCAAGCGCCATTATGGCTTTGGGCAAAGGAACGTTGAGCGCAAGTGCAGAATCCAGAACCAAAGGCCCTTGAACCGCCCATTGGCCACCCCCACTGGGCACAAAAACATTGACTAGGCCCGCACTGAAAAAAGTAAGTATGGGCAAGGTTGTCTGATTACTGATTGAAACAAAAAAGTCTGAAATTTGACCAATCATACCACTGCTGGCCATAATTCCCATAATTCCAAAATAAAGGGGGAACTGAAGCAAAATACCCGATACATCGCCTATGGCATTTTCAACAGCATTTAAAAAACTCTTAAAACTACCATGTAAAATAATGGCCATGCCCAACATAAAAAGATTGAGCATATTTGGTGTAAGGTTCAATACGCGAATGGCAGGCAAATATTGCAACAAGAATACTGCTAAAATAAGCAAACCAAAAAGTGTTGCTGCGACCTTTGAATGATCTAAGCGTTCTGCCCCTGATAATGATTCTTTTTTGGGTGGCTCAAATTTGTACAACCCTAAATTAAATCGCGATGCCTTTGTTTTTTTTCCAAGAATGAAGGCCAGTAGCGAAATACAGACTACGACAACACCAAATATGATTAAATTGGATGAACTAAAGATGGTGGTCGATGTTGAGATAACATCGGGCAAATTGGTTAAATGGCCTGAGCTTGCAACATTTTTCATTAGCTCGTCAATGTGCCCTGGTTCTGATACCTTGATGGGTGCAGAACCACTGATACCACCATGCCAGACCATAAGGCCCAAATAGCCACATGCCCCTATCAACGGGTAATTGATAGGTATTTGGTTGGCTTGCGCATATTCACCCACCTTTCGTGCTAAAATGGCTCCAAAAATAAGTCCTAATCCCCAATTGAAAAAAGAAACGAGCATGGTACTCATCGCCACTAAAAATGCCGCTTGCGCCGCATTTTTTACTTGACCTGTCAAAAGAAGTATCAGTTGTTCCATGGGCTTGCTCAAGACCAAAACATGGCCCAAGACCAAAATAAGCATCATTTGATAGGCAAAAACAAGCAGCGCACTGTTCCAAATGCCATTTTCCCAGTAGGAAAATATATTGAACATATGGTTTTCGCCTTGCGGACTATCAGTGGACAACATGGCCAAAGCCATTGTGACCACCGTTAAGATCACGGCAATGGTAAAGGGTGAAGGCAAATACCTTCTAAAAAGGTTTTCTATTGCTTTGGTAAGACCCATTCGTTAGAATGGCAAATCGTCATGGTCTTCTTCGTTCAATTCTTGAGCAGGTTCAAAAGCTTCCATTGGAGGCACGGGTGGCATGTTCTCGGCATTGGCACCTTGGTCCATATTTTCAATTCGCCATCCCTGGATAGAGTTAAAATATTTGGTTTCGCCCTGTGGGTTGACCCATTCCCTACCGCGCAGATTAATACTTATTTTGACCATTTGGCCCTCTTTGTAAGTGTTCAACAAATCACATTTGTCTTGCACAAATTCGACCAAAATATGTTGCGGATATTGCTCTTCAGTGGTTATAACGACCTCACGCTTACGAAAACCATTGTTTCCGTAGGTTTTGGTCTCGTCTATCATCTTGATTCTGCCCTGAACTTCCATTTCTTTTCCTTTTGATTAGGCGTCAAAAATACGTAAAATCAACCCAATTTAAAACCGCATTGTAGGGTGGGTTTTCAACAAATCGTCGCTTTTTGCGTTATCTTTATTCACAATTACACTTTTAATGAAATTCTCTTCCAGACAACGGACCTCGAATGTCATTCTTTTGGTTTCAGCATTTGTAATCGTTAGCCTTATTCTTTGGAACACCAATATATTCTTTGAAAAATTCAAACAAGAAGAGAGGTTGAAGATGGAGATTTGGTCTTCAGCCTATTCTGAACTCTCAAACGCCGAGCTCGATCAAGAACTGGGCGATCTACCGCTGACGGTCATGGGCAACAACACCTCTACCCCCATGATTTTGGTCAATCAAGACAGTACCATAAAAACCCATAATATTTCGGATGACTTGGCTGCGGACAGCAGTTACATCGCCAAAAAAATAAAACAGTTCAATGATGAAAACGCCCCAATTTCAATTGCTTACCGGGGCGAAGAACTGGCCACCCTTTACTACGGTAATTCAGAAGTGCTGAACAAGTTAAAATACTATCCCATCGCACTTCTATTGATCATATTTTTGTTTGGGGCCGTCATCTTTTTCTTTTTTAAGACCAATAAGGCCTCGGAGCAGAACAAGCTATGGGCCGGCATGGCAAAGGAGACCGCGCACCAAATTGGAACGCCATTGACTTCACTGTTAGGCTGGAACGAACTTCTAAAAACGGAAAACATCAATCCAGAAATAACGAAAGAAATTGAAAAGGACATCGACCGATTGAATACGATAACCGAACGTTTTTCAAAAATTGGGTCGGTACCGGAGCTTTTGGACCATGACATCGTATCTGAAACCGAAAAAGCCTATGAATACCTCAAACGGAGAAGCTCCAAGTTGATTCATTTCTCGTTTCATTCCGATATTGAACAGTTACAGGTAAAACTAAATCCGCCACTGTACAATTGGAGTATAGAAAATTTGGTGAAAAACGGCATTGATGCCATGAAAGGTAAAGGCAATATCGCCATTCATATTGAAAAGGAAGGTAATTACGTTAAAATTCTGGTGTCCGATACCGGTCATGGAATCGCCAAGAGCGACTATCAACGTATTTTTAATCCTGGGGTGACCTCCAAAAAAAGAGGCTGGGGGTTGGGCCTTTCTTTGGTAAAACGAATTATTGAGGAGTACCACAAAGGAAAAATAAAAGTGCTGACCTCGAGCAAAGAAGGCACCATTATGCAAATTTCATTGAAAGCAAATGATTGAGTTATGGCCAAGGAGAAAAAGATTGTCATTAAAGAAGCAATACTATCCAATAACTGTCCGGAGTGTTTTAATCAAAATCTCAAATTAATCTTTTATCAAAAACATACTTTCAATGCCTTTTACAGAAAGGTCACCAATATGGTAGAGCATGAAATCAAGTGCAAAAAGTGTCATAGCATAATCTATCCCGTAAGCTGGACACCCGATATTGAGCGGGTTTTTGAATATTATGACAAACTTGTGGAACCTGATCGCAGTTCCATTCATTTTACTAGCTTATTTTATATTTTATTCCTTGTGGGCATAGCATTGGTCGCAGCAGCGGTATATGCACATTTGGAGGGCATTATTTAAGTGCCTCCCTTATGCGGTCGGCAATGTCTTCAAATTCTTTGGGCTGCAAGGCGACCTTATGTTGAAAGGTTGCATTTTTCATACTGTGCAAGGGAATAAGGTGCACATGTACATGGGGCACTTCCAAACCTATAACCGTAAGGCCCACCCGCTCACAGGGAATTGCCTTTTCAATGGCTTTTCCAATTTTTCTAGAAAATGCCATCAACCCCATATAAGAGGCTTCATCTAAATCAAAAATTTTATTGACTTCCTTTTTAGGCACACAAAGTGTGTGCCCTTCGGCATTTGGGTTGATATCAAGAAATGCATAAAACTCATCATCTTCGGCAATCTTATAGCTGGGAATGTCGCCAGCAATGATTTTGGTAAAAATACTAGGCATGATCGTTTGGTTTAAATAAAAAATCCTGTCATATTAAGACAGGATTAAAGATACCCAATAAACGTCTTTTAATTTCTAGTGATCTCGAGAATATCAAACTTTAAGGTGCCATTGGGTACTTGAATTTCGGCCACATCACCAACCGATTTACCTAGTAGTCCTTTGCCAATGGGCGAAGTTACTGATATTTTGCCTGTTTTAAGGTCGGCTTCACTTTCGGCAACCAGAGTATACTTCATTTCCATGCCGTTGACCTGATTTTTTAACTTAACTGTTGATAGCACGAGCACCTTACTGGTATCCAACTGCGATTCGTCAATTAAACGGGCATTGGCCAAGGTTTCTTCCATCCGTGCAATTTTCATCTCTAAATGGCCCTGGGCTTCTTTGGCAGCATCATACTCTGCATTTTCAGAAAGATCGCCTTTATCACGGGCATCGGCAATGGCTTGTGATGCTTTTGGGCGTTCAACATCACGCAGATGGTCCAATTCTTCACGCAATTTTTTAAGTCCTTCCTTGGTATAGTAAGAGATATTACTCATGACATCAATATTTTATGAAACAAGACCCCAAGAAATAAATAATATAGATCTCTAGGGTCATTTATAATTAATAGAAAAATCCTCTGCTGAAGCTATCTTAAAATAGTTTTTAGCGAGGATTTAACGCAAATATAGCCAATTTTTGATGAAATTTGATGAAAATTAATCGGTTATGAGATTCGCCTTTGGCTTCATTATTCTAATATTGCTATTCGCTTGCGAAAATGATGCCACCAATAGAAATCCGTATTTACAGGAGGTAGGGTTTAATTTTGAACTGAATTTAAATTTGCCACTTTACAACAACTTGAACAACATTGGTAACCCAGTATTTGTAGGCAATACAGGTGTTGGCACCAGGGGGGCATTTGTTATGAAAACAAGCTTGGACAGTTATTTTGCATTTGAAGCAAGCTGCCCCAACCATGTGCCCAACCAATGCTCAACCATGACCATTGATGGCCAAAATGTGGTCTGTAGTTGTGATGACTTTACCTATAGCCTTTTTACAGGTCAGCAATTGGATAGGCCCGATGATGGCAACCGTTATTACGATTTGCTTTTTTATAGGGCTACCCAAAGAGGTAATTCAGTGATAATTTCCAATTAAAGAACACCTAAAATTTTATCCATAACCCAATTGGTATGCAAGCCTGAAGCGCCCATTGAAGGATGTACTTTTTCTCCCAAAAAATGTGCCCTCATATTGGCGACATGGTATTCATGCAAATGTTTGGGATGCCCAATAAATAAAGATTCGTTTTTGGTGGCGGATTT
>JABDND010000058.1 GCA_013001145.1 Croceitalea sp.
GTTCGGTAATATCGATAACAATAGCCACTAATACTTGTGTTTTGCCTATCATGGACAGTTGCAAATGCACATCGACTGGATAGGTGCTTCCGTCTTTTCGGGTATGGTATGATTGAAATTCAACCTTTTGCTTTTTAGATTTCATCAAAGGATGAATTAATCTTTGCAAACTCGCCTTGGTTAATTTGGTATTGACATCCAAAATTGATTTTTGCTGTAGTTCATCAATGTCATAGCCTAAATTGAGCTGTGCGCCCCTATTCACATTGATGAACAAAAAACTATTGGCATCAAATACATAAATTTCATTCAAAGACTCATTGAATATCTGAAACCAATGGTTTATGGCCTGCTCAGCTTTTTTACGCTCCGTGATATCTACTACTAAAGCCATAATGTATTGCTTTTGCAGCAACTTAAAAGGATTCAATCCAATTTCAAGGGGGAAATTGGTATTGTCCTTTTTTATGCCAAACAGGTCAAGACCTTGACCCATAGCGCGTTTTTCCTTTTTCTTGACAAATTCTTGAAAATGCTTTTTGTGAACGGTATGGGATTTTTTTGGAATGATTGACGAGATATGCTTCTGATTCAAGCCTTCAGAGGGGTAACCGAACATGGTATTTGCCTTATCGTTGCTGGCAACGATGGTTTGTTGCTCATTGACAATCAATATGCCCTCTGAAATACCTTCAGATAATACTTTGAATATGTCACTGTCTTGAAAGATGTTCACATATTAAAGTTAAGGTTTATTACTGATTTCAATCATTTAATATTGATTTCCAATAAAGTACATTTATCCAAATCGTTAAAAACAAATACCATGACAGCAACAAAAAAAGTGGCTAAAGAATTTTACCAAAGTTTAGGAAGGCTATTCTATGCCGTAGCCATGGCCGATTTCAGCGTGCATACTAAAGAAATGGACCGTTTAAAACATGTTGTACGTGAGCAATGGCTCGACCACGACGATTTTCAAGACGAACATGGCACCGATGCTGCCTTCCAAATTGAGTATATGTTTGAATGGCTTTTGGAATATGAAAAGGATGCAGCAGAGTGTTTTGAGGCATTTTCAAAATATTATATGGACAATGAGGCATTGTTTAGTGAAAGAACCAAGTATTTGCTCTTGGCCACAGCCAGGGCCATTGCATCTGCTTTTGCCGGCAGTAATAAGTCTGAATTGATCATGCTGGGGCGTCTTGAACTTTTATTGAAGATTCCATCAAAGTTTTAAGGTCAAAACGGGAATTTTGGCTTTGTTGGCCACTGTTTCACCCAAACTACCCATAAAAAAATGGGCCAATCCGCGACGACCATGGGTGGGTATGGCCAGGAGATCGGCACCCACCTTTTTACAAAAATTAAAAATGCCCTGCTCAATACTATGGTCATTATAAATGGTGACGGCTGGGTTATTCCCCAAGGCTTCTTTGAAAGCTGCCATCTTTGCGTCAATTTGTGCAGTAGTCTTAAAATTCATACCAGCCTCATTAATAAATACAAGGTGGATATTCGCATTAAAATCAAGTGCGAATTTTTTTAATTTGAAATAGGCAGAAGCGTTTTCAGGTTTTAGGTCACAGGCAAAAACAATTTCCTTTACTTTAAAATCTTCATTTTGTTCTTTGATGACCAACACTGGCAATGAAGATGATCTTACAACTTTTTCAGTATTGGAGCCTACAAAGAATGTTCCCAAACCGCTGGTACCATGTGAACCCATAACGATTAAACTGGCCTGTTGTTCGGCCGCAACGGCATCTATCTCACTAAATATGAGGTAATTTTGAATTACACTAACTATTTTTAGACCGGCCATATATGGGCGCCCATAAATTTCTTTGAGCTTTTTCTTTGCAAGACCCATATAATAGTTCGCTTCTTCCTGCTCCTGAAGCTCTGATTTTGCCAATACCGATTCGGATATGCCTATCATATGAAAGAGCACAATGCCCATGTCGTTTTTCTTGGCTATCTGTGCGGCAATTTCCAAGGCATGGTCGGCATAGGTTGAAAAATCAATGGGTACTAGTATATTTTTCATTTTAGTGCTTTATGAACTGTCCCTTTCTTTTTTGCAATTGTCGTTTTAAATCTTGAATGGTCTCTGCAGCAGATTTCTCAAAATCGTTTTCAATGGATTTGGCAAAAATGAATGGCCCTGGGCAACTCAATTTGATCTCACAGCATTTGTTACGGTCATTTCTGTGGTTCTCCAACTTAAAAAGCACCTCCGCTTTTATGAGCCAACCATATTTTTTAAAGAGCTTGTCCAACTTATCACTTACAATTTGATTCAGTGATTCGCTCTCTGGCATGTTTTGATATTGAATATTGATAGTCATAGGATTTATTTAATAATCAAAAATAAATGTCATAAAAGACCTATGATATGATCTAAGTCATTTTATAATCAATAAGTGCGAACCACCTTTGTGAAGATTTCAAAAAACGTACCCATGGCACTTAATTTTAATCATTACGCATCTGAAGGTAACAGATTTTTAAAAGAATACACTAAAAAAATGAATCTGGGTGAAGATACCGCCAAGGGCGGTCGAATAATGACATCCGTACTTCATGCGCTCCGCGATATAATTCCCATCAATGAATCTTTTCAGTTCATGGCACAACTACCTATGTTCTTAAAGGCGATCTATGTTCATGGCTGGCGTCCGCAAAGCAAAAAAATAAAAGTGAAGCATCTGCCCGATTTTATTGACTTGGTCAGAAAGCATGATGGGGCCGCGGCAGTCAATGATTTTGAATACAGCGATGAAGTGGCCGAGAGATATATCAAAACCACATTTATATTTCTGAGAAACTATGTATCGCTGGGTGAATTGGAAGATATACGGGACTCTTTGCCCAAAGACCTAAAGGACCTGGTCTATTCCAATATCATGTTTTGAAATGAAACTATTAATATAAAAAATAACAGATGAGAACGACTACACTTTTATTATTCGTATTATCATTTACCATCTTGAATGCCCAACTACCTAAAGACTTGGATGAGGTTGCCCCCTTCAGTGAAGGCCTAGCCGCCATAAAAAAAGGGAATCAATGGGCCTTTATTAATGATCTGGGTGCCATTGTGATTGACTTTAGAGATGATATCCATTGGAACAAAAATCCGCAAAGCAATGTGAACGATATACGTTCGGTTGGCTATCCCATGTTTTCTGACGGTCTTTGTATTGTTGAAAAATTCGTCGATGACATCGCTATATATGGTTTTATCGATACCGAAGGGAAATTGGTGATTGAACATCAATTCTTAAATGTAAGACCTTTTGAAAATGGGTTTACCACCGGTATTGTGTTCGAAAAAGTTTTTAGAGGATACAATGAGTTCAAATTCAAAATCTTTGAATACAAGTTTCATGAGGTCGTTATGGATACCTCAGGTAACATAGTAGAATTTTTGGAAAGGCGCTATAACATTCAAATGAAAAAAAGCAGGTACCACCTGCCCCCTATTGCCTCTCGATTACTCAATGATAAATTGATTGCGGTCAAAGCTGCTGAAAATTGGGAGCTTAGGAAAGTAAATTTCTAGGTGGAATTTGAAAAGTCCTC
>JABDND010000059.1 GCA_013001145.1 Croceitalea sp.
GCCATACGATGAACGATCAAAATCCGTATGCTTTCAAAACCACGGATTATGGTCAAACATGGACCAATATCATTTCTGACGATGTGGTAGGTTTTGCGAGAAATATACAGGAAGATTACGAAAATCCAGATTTATTGTTTTTGGGTACGGAATTTGGTTTGTACATAACTATGGACGGTGGTAAAAACTGGAAGAAGTTTACAAACAACATGCCATCGGTAGCTGTACATTTTATAGACCTTCAAAAGAAAACGAATGACCTGGTCATGGGTACCCACGGCCGTGGTGTGATTATCGTTGACGATATTTCACCATTAAGGGATATCAATAACGAGGTATTGTCGAAGAATGTTCATTTCTTTGAAACCAAACCAACTGTCATTAATGAAACCGGTGGGTTTTCTGGGAATTTTGGTGCCGAAACACAGTTCGTAGGACCCAATAAGACGAAAAATGTTGAAATCAAGTACTACTTGAAAAAGCGACATACTTTTGGAAAGATGAGCATGGACATTCAAGATATGGCTGGTAATACCATTTTGAGTTTGAGTCCTGGTAAATCTGCAGGGATAAATATCGTTGATTGGAACTATACGCGTAAGCAACCCAAAGTGGCTAAGGGCAAAACCTTTAGTTTTGGTGGCTTTACCTCGCCCCAAGTGCCCGCGGGTACCTATAAGGCCGTTTTGACCAAGGGTAAAGAAACATTTGAGCATACATTTGATTTGGTCTATGATACCAAATCACCTTTGAGTGCCGGTGAACGTGAACTCAAAAATAGCACCACCATGCGCTTGTATGATATGACACAAGAATTGGCCTATTTAGTTTATGAAGTGGATGAGCTTATTGCCAGTGCCAATCAAAATGGTGATTCAAAAACCATTGAAAAACTGAATGCGCTGAAGGAAACCCTGGTGGTCACGACCGGCGATAATTATGTGGGAGCTGCAGAGCCACAACTGCGAGAAAAAATGGCCGACCTATACAGTAAATTGGCGTCAAGCTATGACAAGCCCACTAATGCCGAATTGGCAAACCTTGCGGTAATTGCAGAAAGATTTGAAGCTGCTAAAAGTGATTTTGACAAAATCAAATCAAAATATCTGAAGAAGCAACCCATTGAACTTAAGTCATTTGAAGCTTTTCTTGAAAGCAAATAACAGCACTTAATTGACGAAAAAGGCCACTCAAAATAGAGTGGCTTTTTTTGTTTATAAGCCCGTTAACAACTACTCTTTTAAATGAACGTGGATATGATTGCATCCTGTAATTTTACATAAACACCTACATTATGACTGACAGGTCACAAGATCTTATAGGCATTCGCCTAGAGATTAAGTCCGCTAGAATACATGAATTAATGAGCAATGATGAACGTTTTCAAAACCAAACATTGCGGCCAATTATCAAGTTTCAAAACGCTCTCTTGATTGAAGTCTTCAAAAATTATATTCGAAAACATAAGAATACATTTTATGAGCTTTCCCTTGCTGGGAGACTTGAATTCATAGAAAAATCAATTCAAAAAGACATTAAATTTAGAAATTCACTAAAGGGTATGATCATTGGGCAATTCACCATAGAAGAATATAATGCCTATATCACGAATTCATCATCTTTGAACAAGCGCATGATGAATATGGTCATTGAAAGAGTCAAGGACCAAGTGCAGGTGTTTCAAAATGAAGTGATAACGGCCTAAATTAACGACTCTCCATTTAAATTGGTGGTCAAAATGGAACTCATCAAATCAAAATAGGGTCGAATGGCCTTAAACGATTTATCTATTTCTTCAATAAATGACGAAGATAAAACTTCGCTGTCTTCAAAATTTCGAACAAAAATAAATTGCTTGTGACGAATCAATGCAATGTTCGGATGTTCTTTGTCAAAACCCTTCGGAGCGGTTTTTACGCTATCCCCTTGTAAATTGCCCCATATCTTTTTAAAGTCCTTATTTTCAATTACCGATTTGAATTCTGAAGCATCCATTTCCAACTCTTTCCGTATTCTTAACAAATCTTCCTTGTTAGGGTCCCAGAAACCAGTGGCAATAAAAGTCTCACCAGGTTTAATGCGCAGGTAGTACCCTCCCCTATTGGCTTTGCCCAACCTAGATAGTGAGCCTGCAAAATGTGCTTTATATGGTGTTTTGTCTTTCGAAAAACGAACATCCCTATAAATACGGAACATTTTTAATTTTTCAATTTCATCATGTTGCGAAAGATTGTTTTTTACAGCCTCATAGAAAGTCTTGATCTTTGATTCATGGCTTTTGAAAAGCACCTTGTTTTCTGCAAACCATTCCCTGTTATTATTTATTTCCAACGCTTTTAAAAATTGGAAGGCCTCAGGTGATATTGACTCCTTAAACATATTCTTTCGGTATTTTATGCTAAAGTTAACCAATAATAGCCTTAGCGTTATTTGTTAATACCTAATTTTGAAAGAACTAAGCATATTCTTACGCCCATGAACCGAGACCAAGTAATCAACGCCCTTAAAAAGCATAAAAAGCAGCCGTATCTTGATTATAAACTGAAATCAAAGACGGAAGAATTTACACAGACCCTTTTTTACACCCTTTTTGATAGTAATACCCCCGTAGAATCTAATTTAACGGTATTGGAAAATCAGTTTGATGAGCTGGTAGACCTTGCTTGTTGGAAAACAGAAAGTCCCTGTAAAAAGGTATGGCAAAATTATGTGGTTCAATTACCCCATATTTTAGAAAGCTTAAAATTGGATGCTGCTGCCATTCAAGAAGGTGATCCTGCTTCATTGTCCATTGAAGAAGTTTATATGGCGTACCCTGGGTTCTATGCCATTGCCATTTATCGCTTGGCCCATGTACTCTATAAAGAGGGCTTCCCTTTGGTACCTCGGCTAATGACAGAATTTGCCCACCGCCAAACTGGAGTGGACATCAATCCTGGAGCAACTATTGGCAAGTCTTTTTTTATAGACCATGCCACTGGGGTCGTCATTGGCGAAACGGCCATAATAAAAGATCGAGTTAAAGTTTATCAAGGGGTAACCTTGGGTGCCTTGTTTGTAAACAAATCATTACAGCAAACCAAACGTCATCCCACCATTGAATCGAACGTGACCATATACGCCAATGCCACTATACTTGGGGGCGAAACGGTTATTGGGGCAAACTCAGTGATTGGGGGTAATGCATGGCTAACCGCTTCGGTGCCGGCCAATTCAAAAGTGTTTCATAGCCCAGAGATAAGAATTAAAACAGCCAAAAATGGATAAAAGCATTTTGAACCTTATTGGCAATACCCCATTGATTGAATCTAGAGTATTAAACACCAACAGTAAGGTTAAACTCCTATTCAAGTTGGAGGGTCAAAATCCTGGAGGGAGCGTTAAAGATCGCCCTGCCTATCAAATGATCAAAGCTGCGTTAGAAAGAGGAACAATAAATAAATCTACCAAATTAATTGAGGCCACAAGTGGTAATACAGGGATTGCCCTTGCTATGATCGCAGCCATTTATGGGCTGCGAATAGAATTGGTCATGCCAGAAAATTCGACAATAGAAAGGGTTCAAACCATGCGAGCATATGGAGCCAAGGTCACTTTAACGCCTGACAACATAGGGATAGAAGGTGCCCGCGATTACGTCGCTCAAAAAGTAGCCCATGAAGGTTATACCATGCTCGATCAATTTGGGAATACAGATAACCAAATGGCACATTATCTAACCACAGGCCCTGAAATATGGCGTGATACCGAGCATGAAGTCACCCACTTTGTTTCCAGCATGGGCACAACGGGCACCATTACAGGCACGGGTACTTTTTTGAAAGAAAAGAATAAAGCTATTCAAATCATCGGGGTACAGCCAGAAGAAGGAGCCCGAATACCAGGTATACGGAAATGGTCACCCGCCTATGTCCCCGGTATTTATGACGCCTCAAAAGTTGATCGCATCGATTATGTTTCAGAATCGGATTCGATTCAAATGGCCCAGTTATTGGCAAAAAAAGAAGGCATATTCTCAGGCATGAGCAGCGGCGGTGCTGCAACTGTGGCCCTTAGATTGGCCAACACCTTAAAACAAGGGACCATTGTCTCAATAGTGTGTGACCGGGGTGATCGGTATTTGTCATCACCATTGTTTGATTAAGGCAGTTCAAGCTCGATCGCCTTTAAATAACCCTCAAATTCTGCCAAATCATTGTGTGCTCCATTGTCAATTGTGTAAAATCGCTTATCGCTTTGCGCAATCGTTTTAAATAATTCTTGTCCTGATGCGTAGGGCACCACCCTATCTTCCGTGCCGTGAAAAATTCGAATGGGACAAGTCACCTTCGTGATATATTTATTTGATTTAAATTCATATTTCAACAACTGCCTTATGGGTAGCATACCAAAGCGATCTTTGGCCACATCATATAGATTGTAAAAGGGCGTTTCTAATAGTAATTTCGCCGGCTGGGTTACCGATGCAAGTTGGGTGGCGATGGCAGCACCCAATGAACGCCCGTAAATAATTATGTCATCTTCTTTATATCGTTGTTTGGCATATTGATAAAAGAGCGCAGCGTCAGCGTAAAGGGAGACTTCATTTAAATTGCCCGTACTCTTGCCGTAAGTTCTATAGTCCATGACCAAAACATCATACTCTTTTTGTACAAAGAAAGTGGCTATCGCGCCCCATCTTGACAAATCACCAGCATTTCCGTGAAAATAAAGTATGAGACCCTTGGGCTCATCCCTTTTAAAATGAAGGGCATTGAGACGAGCACCATCATCTGTCTCCAAAAATAATTCTTCGAAAGGCTCAGAAAATGAATACTCGTAATCTTGTGGTAAAGTGGTAGGTAAAAAAATGAGTTTCTCTTGTAAAAAATATAGCATTAGTGAAATAATGATAAATAGTGAACCAATACCTAAACCAACACGCTTAAGCTTTTGCATTGGTGGGTTTGGATGAGTGTTTGACATGTATGCTCGAGCCTTCCAAATTTACTTTCTTTGGCCTTGAATTTATTATTTCAGAAAGCATTTTATGATAAGATTCAAAGGTGTTCAGGTCTTTGTGCCCTCCACCAATTACAGAATGCAAGGTTGTTGATTTTGGCTTGATTTTGGATAATTTTACACTTGTCTTATATGGTATCAGTCTATCGTCCGTACCATGGATAATGTGAATTGGGCAATTGACATATTTGAGCCATTTGTAAGTAGGCATTGGAAACTTGATCAACAGGGATAAAGGCATAAACGGAATAAATTTTTTCGCCACTTTGCTCAGACTGTAATACGGGGCATCTAAAATAAGCATTCGGGGGTTGTTCATAGATGCCAACTTGGTCGCGAAGCCAGACCCCAATGACCTGCCGTAAAGAATAATATACTTCTCAGAAACCTTTTCTTTGATTTTATCATAAATCAATTGCATGTCACGTTTTATATTTTTCTGTGTCCGTCGGCCGGTACTTTTGCCAAAACCCCGATAATCGACCATAATCACATCATAGCCATGCCGTGTAAAATCAACCGCAAATTTACCCCAACCCTTTATGCTTTTTGAATTGCCCTTTAAATAAAAAACAACCCCTTTAGGATCTTTAGCTTTAAAGCGAAGGCCATTGATTATGGCGCCATCCCTGGTTTCGATATTATATTCCTCAGTTTGTTGGTTCTCATAATAAAACTGAAACTCTTTGGGCAGCTTTTCTGGTTTGAACAAAAACAGATCTTGAAAAAAATAGAGAATGATACTTATCACAAGATAAACTCCAAGTATCACCAATAAAATGAATAGTCCGTTTTGCATGCTTGCTTAAAATCTGAAAATACAAAAAATGACACTAAAATGTGCAAAAAAAAGAGCACTCACTAGAGTGCTCTTTTTAATAGATAGGTATTCAATTAGTTGTCATCGGTGGCGTCATCGATTTCGTCTTCGACTTCTTCAACGCCCTCTTCAATATCTTCGCCCACTTGTTCTACAGTGTCCTCTACTTTTTCTTCGGTAGATTTTGTTTCCCTGCAATTGACAAGGGCAAAAAGAATGACTACGGCTGTAATAAATTTAATTGCTATGTTTTTCATGTTTACTTTTTTATAAGGTTCTTAATTATGGTGAATAGGAATAGTACTACAAAGATATAGAATAGTATTTTGGCTATTCCTGCCGATGCTCCGGCTATTCCGCCGAATCCGAAAATTGCGGCTACTATTGCTATGAAAAAAAATGTAATTGTCCAGCGTAACATATGGATAAGGTTTTAAGGGTTAATAATTATTTAGATTGTTCAGGCTTCATATTCTCAAAAGACTTTACGGTAAATTCTAACTTTTGACCATCGTCAGTAGTGTATATATAGGCTCTTTGGCTAAAATCCATGTTCTCTTTCGAAATGAATCTATCTTCCAAAATTGTTAGATTCTCACCTTCCTCTACCGCGAGCATGATGTTTGATTCACTTGACACCAAGGTAAAATCTGAAGGCGTTCGTGTTAGATAACTAAATTTGATCAATTCATCAAATTGGTCATCAGTGTCGTTATCAATTTTCACGGTCTTGACCACTACAGTTGGCGGGTCTATGCGATCTTGGTTTACGTTGCCTTTGTCATCTTGATCTAGCATGACTGCCTGACTCTTTGAGGTCTCAATTTTGACCTTGTTCATGACCTTTTCGCCATTTTTATATAGTGTATAGGTCTTGGTCTGGGTCTCATTGCTGACATCGGATGGTTTATTCATTTGTGCCATCGTTACAGATGTGCTCAAAATTGCGATTGTCATTAGTATATTTTTGATATTTTTCATTGTTATTATGTTTTAAGGTTAATAATTATGTTATAAAATCTATGCAGATTGAGTTTCTTTCAACTTGCCTTTTTTGTCTTTGCTCCATGCGTTGAGCATCCAACTTTCTTTTTCAAGTTCTCTTATATAGGCTCCAATTAAATCAATGGTACCTTCATCGCCAATCTCATCGGCCTTCTTGACCACTTTGGTCATTTGTTTGAGCAATATTCCATGGGCGTACAAAATTTCGCCCACCATCTGCTTATCTGTCAAATCGTTACTACTTTCATTTATAGACGATTTTTCCAAATAATTGCTCAAATTGCTCATTGGGTGATAACGCAATGTCAAGATTCGTTCGGCAATTTCATCTATCTTGGTTCGGGCCTCCGTATAGAGGACTTCAAATTTTTCGTGCAGATCAAAGAAATTCTCTCCCATAATGTTCCAATGGAAATTTCTTAGTTTTTGATAATACAGGTGATAATCGGCCAGTAGGGTATTGAGTTCAATAACTACGGGCAATACTTTTTCTTCTTCTAAATTTAAATAGTTCATATTTAGAGTTTTAATAATTAATAAATCAGTGTGTGTTGGCAGTGAAGTAATTTTGAAATCCTAGATTTGGATTTCCACCTTTGGCGAATGCCTGTTTGCAAGAATAGCAAACCAACACTCTTAATATAAGGGCATAGCGCGCTTTGTCAAGTGATTTAACCCTCTTTAACGTCTATTGGTAAAAATTAACATAACGAATGTTAAAGCCAACCCCGTTTTCTAAAGAAAATTAACAGTCCAATACCAGTAATAATGAATACTACCCAAACGATAGGATAGCCATATTGCGAGCTTAGTTCTGGCATATTGGCAAAATTCATCCCATAAATACCGGCAATGAAAGTCAAGGGAATAAAGATGGACGCCATAACCGTCAAAACTTTCATGACCTCGTTCATTTTATTGCTCATGTGGGTCATGTAAATTTCCATCATGCTAATGGCCATTTCGCGATAGAGCCCAAGATCTTCATTGATTTCCGTGCAATGGTCATATGCATCTTTTAAATAGAGCTTTGTAGCTTTTTGAATGAAGGGATGCTCGGTTATGATCAGCCTATTTATCAGCTCTTTGACAGGGAACACCCATTTTCTAACGCGAAGAATATCCTTTTTAATAGCCTGTATTTTTTGCGCCGTTTCTTTTAAAGGGGCTTCATAGACTTCATTTTCCAAATCCTCCAATTTGGCCTTCAAGTCTTCCAGAACCACATAATAGTGGTCTATAATGGCATCAATCAAAGCAAAAAACAAATAATCGGCTCCTCGAGTACGTATAAGGCCAGACTTGTTTTTTATCCGCTGTAAGACCCCATCAAATACATGTTCTTCTGTTTCTTGAAAGATGACCACTGCATTTTCAAGTAAGGTCAATGCAACATGTTCAATGACCAAATCATCGTTTTCATCTAGATAGAGCATTTTTAAGACCGCAAAAATATACTCCTCGTATTCATCAATTTTTGGACGGTGCAGGGTGTCGGTCAAATCTTCAAGCAAAAGGCTATTGAGATTCAAGTCCTTACCTATGTTTTCTATGGTGGCCTCATCGGCTATGCCGACCACATTGACCAGTTTAATGGATTGTCCATTTAGGCTCTCGGTTATGCGATTTTTCTCAATTTTCACTTCCGAGAATTCAACTTCGGTATACATGTAAAGTGTTATGCTGGTTTGCTGTTCTTTGCGTTCACCAACATAGTTTATCACACCTGGTGCCTTGCCCAGTTTTACTTTTGACCGGGATGCCTTCTTGGATTTATTTTTATGGTGTTTCTTGCCCATCTTTAAATTACTGTAGCGCTCAGTGAAAATAAAGATACATTTATTATTTTCTGGGCGATAAATTGTAACATTTTAAATTGTTTATAGTCAAACCATAAGCCAACTTAATAAGCAAACCTTGAAGCAACACACCAATTCTCAATTAAAACGAATAGAAATCATTGATGCCCTAAGGGGTTTTTCATTGGCGGGTATCGTTTTTGCCCATTTTCTTGAAAACTTTGTGGCAGGCCCCTTACCTGAAACAGCCATTGCCAGCATGAATGCCGGCATAATGGACCAAATTGCCAATGGCCTGGTAGATTTCTTTTTACGGGGCAAATTTTTCGCGCTGTTTTCCTTTCTTTTTGGCCTAAGCTTTTTTATTCAAATGGAAAATGGTGAAAAACGAGGCATCTACTTTGGCGGTCGTTTTTTATGGCGTTTGGTTTTACTATTTGTAATTGGATTTTTACATAGTCTGTTTTATAGGGGCGACATTTTGACCATTTATGCCGTAATGGGCCTTTTCCTTATTCCCTTTTATAAATTCAGCAACAAGTGGATATTGGTCACTGCAACCTTATTATTTCTAGGTATTGGCAGATTCCTCGTTTTTTATATTACCCAAGGGAATGGATTGTTTATAGAGCAAAATTTTGATCCCAATAGTCCTATGACCCTCGCCTATTTTGAAGTTCTAAAAAATGGAAGTCTATTTGAAGTTTTTGATGCCAATGCGCTCAATGGTAATCTTAGCAAAATAGAATTTCAGTTTGGGGTTTTCTCCCGAGGCTACCTCACTTTGGGCTTCTTTCTTCTTGGGCTATACATGGGCAAACGAGAATTCTTTAAAAATTACCTCAATGAAAATAAGTTCATTCAAGGTATGTGGATCGGTGCATTGGTCTTACTCTTTATTGCCATATGTGGAATGATTGGCATTTTTACCAATCTCGGTCCGGGAATGGATTTCAATACCTGGCCCGCCATGTTTGGACTGACATTTTTTGATTTGATGAACATAGCATTCACCATTTTGATCATTGCCATATTTGTAATCTTATATAAAAAACGAAAGCCTAAATCTTTTTTACAGAAGTTCATTCCCTATGGTCGCATGGCCTTGACCAATTATGTGCTGCAAAGTATCGTGGGCACCTTTATCTTTTTTGGGTGGGGACTGGGATATTTAGCCGAAATACCCAGTCGCTATGTCTTTTTAATGGCGATTGCAGTTATAGGCGTGCAAATATGGCTTAGCAAACTATGGTTGCGCCATTTTGCTTATGGCCCATTGGAATGGGCATGGCGAAGTTTGACTTTCTTTAAGTTATATCCTATGCGTAGAAATGGCACAGTTTCTAAAGACCACTAATGTAACTGCCATAAAGGTCTTTGAATTGAACTCCATTTTCAAAACGATGCTTGCTTAATTTGTTATAGGCCACCAACCCCCATAGCAGTAATTCTTTAAGAAAGTACTTATCTGCTTCAGGTATGTCGTCGCCGTATTCGTTGGTCAATCTGGTCAAAGGCCCAATACTATCCAACTTTTTTTGGTACTCGCTGTCAGGCTCCTCATCGAGCAATTCAAACTCGTTTTGCTCAAAAAACCAGGCCACCAAATCATCATAAGGAGTTTCAGCATCTTTACGTTCCAACTTGTTGATTTCAGGGAACAAGGTGGGGAAGATTGTTTTAATGGCATCGTCTATAAGGGTTTCGGCCACAAAACCGGCACCCTCCTGCTCACCTTCGTACACCAGTTCAATTTTACCCGTAATGGAAGGTATCACTCCCATAAAATCACTTAAACGTATACTGGTCTTTTCTTCTTTGGCTCGTAGTGCACGTCGCTCAGCGGTACTCAATAAATTTTCCAGCGCCGTAATGCTCATACGGGCACTCACTCCACTTTTGGCATCAACATATTCACTTTCACGGGCTTCAAAACTAATTTGTTCCAATAATTCCATGGCCAAATTGGGTACATAAACCGCTTTTGATTGAGCGGCATCCAATTGTGCCTCTTGTGTAGTAATTTTTTTGGCAATCTCTATATCATCAGGATAATGGGTCAATATTTGGGAACCTATTCTGTCCTTTAACGGGGTAACAATACTGCCTCGATTGGTATAATCTTCTGGGTTGGCAGTGAAAACAAATTGTACGTCCAATGGTAATCGTAATTTGAAGCCTCTAATTTGTATATCGCCTTCTTGCAGAATGTTAAATAATGACACTTGAATTCTTGCTTGAAGGTCGGGCAATTCATTAATTACAAAAATACAACGGTTGGCACGGGGAATCATTCCAAAGTGAATCACACGATCATCGGCATAGGATAGTTTTAAATTGGCTGCTTTTATAGGGTCAACATCACCTATTAAATCTGCTACCGTAACATCGGGGGTTGCCAGTTTTTCAGAAAAACGCTCATCACGGTGCAACCAAGTGAT
>JABDND010000068.1 GCA_013001145.1 Croceitalea sp.
CATACTACTAAAGTGATAAATAAGATTTTTTTCATGTCAAATAGATTTTAAGTTATTATTGGAATTGTTGTTTATAAAATTATTGTGGATCAAAATGGCTTTAATAGTGGGCCTATATCCATAAAAACTATTGCCATCTTCCCTTCTTAAAATAAGTTGAATATTTTCATTGGACAAAACTTCCATATGGTCTACTAGAACTACAGTACCGTAATAATTAAAAGTAGCTCCCAACCCAGAATTGGATTGCAGACTATTATATAGTTTAACCGTTTCTTGATAGGGTAAGGTCATTATCAAACCACTTTCAAAGTCGCCCCGACTTTCATGAAAATGCTCAAAACGCTTGGTGTATTCAGCATCTTGGCCATAGGTGCTCATTAATGAAAAAAACAACAGGCTTAAGAATATGATATTTTTCATGGTCCATTGATTTTCAATCTAAAATAGCCAAATTCAACCAATTTACGTGTTATACTTTCGTTAAAAGTTAGTTAAACTATTAAAGATAAAAGTAATACTATTATATTTGTGAAAGTAAAAGTTAGGTCACCATGGAACAGTTGCTTCAAAGTATCAAGATTGCCATTAATGAAAAAATATTTTTGAAAGATCCCGAATCATCGGCATTGGGAAAGCGTATTGTTGAACACAGCATCCTTTTGATAGATGAAATTGGTTTTGAGAGTTTCACTTTTAAAAAGTTGGGAGATCGCATAGAATCAAACGAAAGTTCTATTTATAGGTATTTTGAAAACAAGCACAAACTTTTGGTATACCTTACTTCGTGGTATTGGGGTTGGTTGGAATACCAATTGGTTTTTACAACCAACAGTATATCTAACAAAACCGAGAAGTTGGCTAAAGCGATTGAAATAGTGAGCCGAACTGTTGAAGAAGATAATGCCTATTCTCATGTAAATGAGGTATTGCTCAATAAAATTGTTATTAATGAGTCTTCTAAATCCTTCTTGACCAAAGAAGTTGATCAAGAGAACAAGTCTGGCTATTTTGTTATCTACAAAAGAATGGTCAACCGGTTGGAGCAGATGATCAAAGAGGTTTCGCCAGACTACCGATATTCTTCCAGTTTGGCAAGTACCATCTTGGAAAGTAGCCTGCACCAACACTTTTTAATGGATCATTTTCCAACCCTTACCAATTGTAACAAAAAACATACTCCTGGCAAATTCCTTGCCGATTTGGTTTTCAAAACCTTAAACAAAACATATAATGGCTAAAAACATAATGACCTCATGGCAACGCCTATTGGGTCTATTGAAGTTAGATAAAAAGGACATCTTTCAGGTATTCTATTATGCCATATTTGCAGGTTTGGTGAACTTGTCATTGCCTTTGGGCATACAGGCAATCATTAACCTTATACAAGGCGCACAAGTAAGCACCTCGTGGGTTGTTTTGGTTGTTTTGGTGACTTTGGGAGTTGCCTTTGTTGGATTATTGCAGTTAATGCAAATACGTATTATTGAAAATGTTCAACAAAAAATATTCACACGATCCTCATTTGAATTCGCGTACCGCTTTCCTAAAATAAAGATGAGTGAGCTGCGCAATTATTATCCGCCAGAGCTGGCCAACAGGTTTTTTGATACATTGACCGTTCAAAAAGGGCTTTCAAAAATACTGATTGATTTTCCAGCCGCCCTATTGCAGATTATATTTGGGTTGCTGCTACTATCTTTTTACCACCCGTTTTTTATTGTCTATGGGGTGCTGTTGCTCTTATTGATATACATAGTTTTCAAATTTACCGCACAAAAAGGGCTCGATACCAGTCTAGAAGAATCAGAGTATAAGTATAAGGTTGCCCATTGGTTGCAAGAGGTGGCCAGATCTATTGTAAGCTTTAAACTATCAGGAAGAACCTCACATGCCGTGACAAAAAATGACGGCTTGGTAGTAGAATATTTAGAGGCACGGGAGAGTCATTTTAAAATATTGGTCTTGCAATTTGCACAAATGATCGGGTTTAAAGTACTGGTTACTGCCGGATTATTGCTAATCGGTGGGCTTTTGGTATTAAATCAAGAAATGAATATTGGTCAGTTTGTAGCGGCGGAAATCATCATACTATTGGTCATCAACTCTGTAGAGAAATTAATTCTGGGACTTGAGACTTTTTATGACCTCTTGACTTCACTCGAAAAGTTGGGCCAAGTGGTAGATAAAGATTTAGAGTCCCAAACGGGTGAAAAGCCATTCAAAGAAAACCATGGCTTCAATGTAGAACTTGAAAATTTGGTCTATAAAGTACCGGATAGGGAAAAGAAAATTATTGATAACCTATCATTAAAAATTACGCCCAATTGTTCCATTTTGATAAATGGCCCCAGCGGCTCTGGTAAATCGACCCTTTTGCGTTTGATTGCGGGAATATTAGAGCCAGATGAAGGAAGCATATTTGTCAATGATGTATCATTAAAAGGCATCAACCTAAATTACTATCGATCTCATTTAGGGCAATCATTGACCGAAGAAACACCCTTTGAAGGAACAATTTTGAACAATATTACATTTGGCGATCCCACAATTTTACAAGAAGATGTCTATTGGGCATTGGATAAAATGAAATTGACACAATTTGTAAAAGACCAACCTGAAGGATTGAACACAATTCTTTATCCTGAGGGCAGGCAAATACCTTTTACAATCGCTAAAAAAATTGTTCTGGCACGGAGTATTGTTAGAAAACCAAAGCTTCTTATTTTAAAAGACCCGCTAGACCAGTTCTTCGAAAAGGAGGCGACCGAAATTATGGATTTCTTGACTGACAAGGCCAATGGGTGGGCCATTGTAGTAGTCAGTGAAAATGCAAAATGGTCAAAACGATGTGGTCGAATAATTACTATGGTCAATGGAAAAATAACCGAAGAAAAATCAAATAGCAATGCTTAATATATCGCAAGTTAAATTGAACAAAAAGGTTGACTTGTCCAATTTTAAGGCAGGCCAAAGAGTTTTTCATAGAAGGCATTACAAACATTTCAATAGATTTTTATTGGCCTTCACGATCATTGGGTTGATTGTATTGTTTTTGCCTTGGACACAAAATATAACCGCTAGGGGATTTTTGACAACCTTGACACCTGATCAAAGGCCGCAGACGATTCAGTCACCTATTCCTGGCCGTATTGAAAAATGGTATGTACGCGAAGGCGACTATGTTGAAAAGGGAGATACCATTCTGTTCATTTCTGAAATAAAGAACGAATATTTTGATCCAAATTTAATTGAGCGTACAGGCCAGCAAATTAAGGCCAAAGAAATGGCCGTCACCTCATACCAAGGTAAGGTGAAAGCTTTGAATGCACAGATTTCGGCTTTGTCCAACGAGAGAGGATTAAAGTTACAGCAAGCCAAGAACAAATTATTGCAAGCCAAATTAAAGGTACAAAGCGATAGTATAGACCTTGAAGCGGCCAAAACCAATATCATGATTGCTGAACGACAGTTTAATCGTACGGAATTATTGGAAAAGGAAGGACTAAAAGCAATTACCGATGTTGAAGAAAAAAGACTCAAATTGCAGGAAACCCAAGCAAAGCTTATTTCACAAGAAAACAAATTGTTGGCCAGTAAAAATGAAGTAATCAATGCACAGGTTGAAATCAATAGGGTGCAAGCCGAGTATACCGATAAAATTTCTAAGGCCCAAAGCGATATGTTCACTGCCCAATCCAGTCAATTTGATTCTGAGGCTCAGGTGACCAAATTGGAAAATGAGTTTACCAACTATTCGATTCGGAATGATATGTATTACATACGGGCACCCCAAAATGGTTACATCAACAGGGCCTTGCAAGGAGGAATAGGAGAAACATTCAAGGAGGGTGACAAGTTGGTGGGTATTATGCCCTCTGATTATGATCTGGCAGTCGAGACCTTTGTCGAGCCTATTGATCTACCCTTGGTACATATTGGTGAAGAGGTGCGTATACAATTTGATGGCTGGCCTGCAATAATATTTAGTGGTTGGCCCAACGTATCATATGGTACTTATGGGGGTAAAGTGGTTGCCATCGAAACATTTATTAGCCCCAATGGCAAATACCGAATTTTATTGGCTCCCGACAGCGATGACCATCCATGGCCCAAAGACCTCCGTGTAGGTTCTGGTGCCTTCACCATAGCGCTGCTTGAAGATGTACCTATTTGGTTTGAGTTATGGCGACAACTAAATGGCTTCCCGCCTAACTACTACCAGCCAGAAAACGCTATGGCCAAAAAGAAATAAAAATGAAACGACTCTGTTGGTTGGTTTTTACATTGATTTTCATTTCTGCTCAAGCTCAGCAAGATTCGCTAGTACTTGACTTCAATGAATATTTGGGCTATGTGAAAAAATACCACCCCATTGCTAAACAGGCACAATTGACCATATCTATTGGGCAGGCTAATTTAATGAAGGCAAGAGGCGGTTTTGACCCAAAGATTGAAGTGGATTATGAACGGAAAGAATTCAAAGAAACAGAGTATTGGGATCGCTTGAACGCAACTTTTAAAATACCCACTTATTTTGGCATTGAATTAAAAGGAAACTTTGAGCAGAATGAAGGTGATTTTCTAAGTGCCGATGAAAGTTTGCCCTCTGACGGATTGTATAGTGCCGGTATCGCCATGGCTTTGGGCCAAGGTTTTTGGATCAATGAGCGGATGGCCACCTTGCGTAAGGCAAAATTTTTTAGGGAACAAGCCAAGGCGGATCAAGATCTATTAGTCAATAAAGTGCTTTATGATGCTTCTCTGGCCTATTTTGATTGGTTGCAGGCCTACAATGACGCCAAAATATTTAAAAACTTCTTATCCAACGCACGGGTACGCTTTGAAGGCGTGAAACAAAGTGCTTTGGCAGGCGATATTGCCATTATTGATACAGTAGAGGCCAAGATAGCGGTGCAGAACAGGGCCCTGGGTCTTGAACAGGCAAACGTCAAATTGATGAAAAGTACCCTTGCGCTTTCCAACTTCTTATGGATCAATGATGTGCCCGTAGAAATACAGCCCAATGTTGTGCCCGACATTGATTTGGAAGAAGATATTGATATCACCCTTGAAATCATGGGCAAACCCCTGGATAGCTTTACCCTCGCGAATCATCCCAAATTAAAGTCATTGAATTTTAAGATTGATGGACTTACAGTCGATAAAAGATTGAAAGCGAATAGGTTATTGCCTAAAATTGATGTTACATACAACTTATTGACTGAAACGCCTGATCAAATAAGAACCTTTGAAACCCAAGAATATAAAGGAGGTCTTTCATTTCGCTTTCCATTGTTTTTAAGAAAAGAAAGAGGCGATTTAAGATTGGCAAAGTTTAAACTGCAAGATGCGCAATTTGAACGGGATAACGCCGAGGTTGAAATTCAGAACAAGGTACTCGCCATTTACAGGGAACTCGATTCTTACGTAGTGCAAAATCAATTGATATTCAATATAGTTCGTGATTACAATACCCTTTTACAAGCAGAGGAACGAAAATTCAGCTTTGGTGAAAGTTCGCTTTTCTTGATCAATTCACGGGAAAGCAAATTGATCGATGCGGAACTCAAGCGAAATGAGGTTCAAAACAAATATTTTATGACGAAGGCTAATTTGTTCAAGAGCTTAGCGATTAATCCAGAAAATTTATAGTTACAAGAATGATCAATAAAACGGGTATTTTAGAAGAAAGACGAAAGTTAAAGAAGGCGAATCCGAGAAAAGTATTCAATTCATTGGTCAAAGATGTGCTCTTTATAGTTTCGGGTATTTTTGCCGCAGGTTTTGGCCTTGAAAGCTTTTTACTGCCCAACCGTTTCATTGATGGTGGAGCAACAGGAATTTCGTTGTTGATTACCGAGGTCACTACGGTATCCCTCTCCTTATTGGTCGTGATTGTCAATATTCCATTTTTAATTATGGCCTATAAGGTGATTGGCAAACAATTTGCCGTCAAGGCGCTTTTAGCCATTTTAGGCCTGGCATTGACCCTTGAATTGGTTGCTTTTCCTGAAATTACGGAAGACAAATTATTGGTGGCGGTTTTTGGGGGATTCTTTCTGGGCGCCGGTATTGGGCTATCCATTAGAGGGGGTAGTGTGCTAGACGGTACTGAAGTACTGGCGATTTTCTTAAGTAGAAGATTGGGCGCCAAAATTGGCGATATAATTATTATTATTAATGTTTTTATCTTTTTAGCGGCCGCATATCTATTATCAATTGAAGCAGCACTGTACTCCATGCTCACTTATTTGGCAGCATCAAAAACCCTTGATTTTGTGGTAGATGGTATTGAAGAGTATACGGGAGTGACCATAATCTCTATAGAGAGTGAAAAAATTCGTGAAATGATCACACAAAAACTGGGCAGGGGCCTTACCATTTATAAGGCTTCTGGCGGTTATGGCCAGCGCGGTAAACGCAACGAATACGACGTAATCTATACGGTCATTACCAGACTTGAGATTCGAAAATTGACCGTTGAACTTGATAAAATCGACGCCAAGGCCTTTGTCGTAATGAACAGTATAAATGATACCAAAGGCGGTATGATCAAGAAAAGAAGTTCTGATAGTTTTTAGGATTTATGAAGATCGTCAGGTTTTAGTTAAAACTACGACTTTACCTTTGGTAAATTATATTTAGACCGTTCCACTTATGGGGTATAGCACAAAAACCGCAACCGCAACAATTTCAAAAGCAATTCAAAAAAGCATCGATTATGCTACTTATCGTGATTTAGTTCACCAATTGGCACTCACAAATGCAACTACAGGGCCACTTCAAGTTGAGTCATTGATTGATTATACCCAATTGAATGACAAACGGATGCACCGCTGGGACAAAACCATCAAAATCAGTGATGGGACCAAGGTAAAATTGGCCAAATTATCGCAAAAAATAACGTGGTTGGTCATTACCGAAAGTTGGTGTGGTGACGCATCTCCTAGTTTACCGGTAATGAATGCCATGGCCCAACTAAACGCGAACATAGATTTAAGAATAGTTTTAAGAGATGAGCATGAAGATTTAATGAATCTCTTCTTGACCAATGGATCGCGCTCTATTCCAAAACTAATAATGCTTGAAGCCGACAATAATTCCGTACTTGGTGAATGGGGACCTAGGCCAAGTAAAGCCACTGCAATGGCCAATGATTATAAAGATAAGCATGGTGAACTTTCAGCAGCGTTTAAACAAGATCTTCAAGTATGGTATAACAAGGATAGAGGTCAAAACATACAAGATGACCTCGTTAAACTACTTCCATTGGAATAAATAGGTGATAGTTCCTTTTTGAGAAGCTTTGTTTGATGAGCTAAATTGGGCTTTCTGGGCATAATTGATCGCATTTTCAATCAAACAATAATTCTGTGTATTTGAACTTTTTTCATTTAAAAAAGCATCAATAACATCTCCATTCTGATTTACTTTGATATTAATGACCACTTTGCCACCTTCCGGACATGTGTATATGGGTGGGGGCAGGCGATAGGCATTTCTTTCAACCAATGAGTATGAAATGGAGGTTCGCTTATCGGCGAGCGTATTGGTAAATTCTTTCTTTTGGGAATCACGTTCGCCAAGCTGTTCTTTTCTTTCTTTCCTCTTTTTGGCCAATTCCTTTAAACTGGCGGCATACCCAGCATCGTTGGTCAAAAGCTCATCGGAGGAATCGCTCATGGCCTTCTCTTCCAAAATTTCGTCCAAGGTTTTTAGAGGTTCTGGAGCGCCAAAACTTGGTTTTGCAGTTTCGTTAAAGGCCATATGACTTTTAATAGGATCGGCATTACTCAATTCTTCCAATCTTCTTTCTTCTTCCTCCAGCAATTCTTCCAGAGCTTCATCAGCGAGGGCCATTTCAATAACGTATTCCTCTTCTTGTATTCCGCCCAAATGTATGGTAAAGGCAAGCAGCACCACGATAGACATAGACAATGCCGTGATAAGTAGGGATAACTGCTTCCGATTCAGGTTCATAGTCATACTATAACCACAATTTAACGAAAATATTTTGTCCTATCCTTTAAAGAATTGTCTCTGTGAGGTGGGATTATTCTTGATTTGAAGACAAATTTTCTTTGAAAACTGCGGGGGTTACTGCATTATCTACGTTAAAATCACCTATTCTGGTTCTTTTCAATGCGGATAAATGGGCTCCTGATCGCAGTGCTTTTCCAAAATCATATGCCAGAGAACGTATATATGTACCTTTGCTACAGATTACTTTAAATCGCACCAAGGGTATCTCAATGTCGGTGATTTCAAAAGAAAGTATTTCTATTTTTCGTGACTTTATTTCAACACTTGTGCCTTCTCGGGCGTATTCATACAGTCGCTTGCCATCTTTCTTTAAGGCTGAAAAAACAGGGGGTACTTGATCGATAATACCTACAAATTCCGCAGCTGTTTTTTTAAGCAATGGAGCATCAATATGTGCGGTTTCAAAATGTTGGTCAATTTCGGTTTCAAGGTCATAGGAAGGGGTTGTACAGCCCAATGTGATCGTGCCCGTATATTCTTTAATCTGGCCTTGAAGGTTCGGAATCTTCTTAGTGAATTTGCCAGTACAAATGAGCAATAGGCCAGTGGCCAAGGGGTCTAAGGTGCCTGCATGGCCAATTTTCAACTTTTTAAGATTGAATTGGTTTCTTATCGTCCATTTAAGGGCATTAACCGCTTGAAACGATGTCCAGCCCAAAGGCTTGTCAATCAACAATAATTGTCCATCTAAAAAAGCCTCTTTGGTCATTAAATAATGCTTAAGGGACGAACAAAATAATGAATGATGATTAAGGCAATGCCTACAAATATGCGGTAGTAGCCAAAAATTTTGAAACCGTGTTTACTTAGATAACCAATAAATGTCTTGATGGCCAAAAGAGCGACCAAAAAACCTACTACATTACCGATGATCAAAAGGTTAATTTGATCGCCAGAAAGGGTGCCACCGGCCTCAAAATAGTCATAACCCTTTTTTACGGTAGCACCCAACATAGTAGGTACTGCCAAAAAGAACGAAAATTCGGCAGCAGCGGTCCTTGATAATTTTTGTGTCATTCCACCCACGATACTGGCACCACTCCGCGAAACCCCAGGAATCATTGCCAAACATTGAAAGAGGCCTATTTTAAAAGCAGTGGCATAGGTAATTTCGGTATGCACATCATCACCAAACCAAGTATCTACCTTAAGGAGAACAAAACCTCCTAGCAATAATGAAATGGCGACGGTCAAAGGGCTTTCAAGCAAAGTGTCAATTAAATTGCTGAACAAAAGCCCCAGAACAACAGCAGGGATGAATGCAACGAACAGTTTAAAATAGAAATCCATACTTTGAAAGAACCGTTTAAAATACAATACCACCACTGAGATAATAGTGCCCAATTGGATGACGATGGTAAATAGTTTGGTAAAGTCTTCTTGTGCGATACCAAAAAATGAAGAAACGATAATCATATGCCCAGTGGAAGAAACGGGCAAGTATTCTGTCAATCCTTCAATTATGGCAAGAATAACCGCTTGAAATATGTCCAAAATCTAGTTCTTGTTTTTGTTAGGATTTAATAAAATCGCATATACCTGAATGCCAAGCCCTATGAGAATAAGGGTCGGGGCCAATCGAATTCTTCGAAAATTGTAAATCTCAGGATTGAATACATTTGGATCATCACTTCCGCCGCCCGCCATGAGAATAAAGCCCAAAGCGATAAAACCTAAGCCAATGAATAAAAACGTGTAGTTTTTCTTTTGAAAAATAAATTCCGTTTTCGGCTTTTGAGTTGTCTTATTTTTCTTACCCATAGTGCAAAGTTAATAATAAAGATCGTCTGTTCGCAGATTTAAGAACCGTTGCGTAGCAAAATACGTGCTAACAAGCGAAATAAGAATGCCCAAAACAAGAACACCCACAAAAATGATTGCCAGTACCGGAACGTCTTGAAAAAGGTTGAGTTCCGGAAAATTTGAGTTTACATAGAATAAAAGTGCGGTCAGCGCCACTAAGGCAATGCAGGCCCCAAAAAGGCCCAATTTAATGTTAGTGGCGATAAAGGGCTTTCGAATAAATTTTTTAGTGGCCCCAACCATTTGCATGGTCTTTATGATGAATCGCTTAGAATAAATGGATAGTCGAATGGAACTGTTGATCAAAAGCACAGCAATTGTTGTGAAAATACCACTGGCTATTAAGATCCAAAGACTTAATTTTTTCACATTATCATTGAGTAGTGATATCAAAGGTTTGTCATAACTAACCTCGTCTACATATGTTTTGGCACTCAAAGTTTCAGCGATAGCCGATACTTGTTCTGGCGATACAAAGTCGGCCTTTAAATTAACATCGATAGAATTCTTAAGCGGATTATAGCCCAAAAACTCTTGAAAATTTTCGCCTATATCCTCACTGTACTGATCAGCGGCATCTTCTTTAGATACAAAATTTGCCGATTTTGTGTACTCGGCCATGGCCAAACTTTTTTGCAACTGATCAATTTCAATAGGTTTGGCATTGTCTTTTAAAAAGACTGAAATAGTGATCTGCTCTTTAAAGTGATCGGCCAATTTTTTAGTATTTAATACCAATAGTCCCAGTATCCCCAAAAGAAATAAGACCAGGGCAATACTTAATACGACCGAAAAATAGGATGAAATCAAACGACGACGCTGATACCGCTCAATATATTGGCTCATAAAATCAAATCAAAGCGTAAAAATAACAAAGTAATCCATAGGGCTGTCATCTATGAATAATTTGGGCATTTAAAATTATGTTTTAACGCTTTAGGGCAAAATGGCCATAATGCATTTGCTCGCCAACGCGCATGACATACCAGTAATCGGATGCAGGCAAAGGTCTATCCATAAATCGGCCGTCCCATGAAAAATCTTTATTGGTGGTTTGATAAATCAAGTTTGAGGTGCGATTAAAAATGCGCATTTCAAAGTCTTTATTTGGAGTGATTCCTTCAGCTTTGAACCAATCGTTCACACCATCTCCATTAGGAGTAAAAAATCTTGGAACCACAAGGTGATCAAAAACATATTCAACAACGCCACAACCATTGCCATCACGAACGTAAATCACATAGGTAGCACCAAATTTATTGGCAAACAAAGGACTTTCTTGATAATTAAAACCGTCTATGGAATACTCATAATCGCCCGTAGTGGCCGTCATAACAGTAAAATCTCTATGATCCGATACCACATTTGTTATTATAGGGAGATCAATTTGCGAAATCTCGAATGACTTTGTGTTTGAACAGCCATTGTTGTCTGTTACCGTTACCGTGTAATCGCCAGGGGCATCAATGGTTATACTTGGGGTAGTAGCCCCAGTATTCCATATATACGCTATGTAAGTAGAAGTTGTGGTGAGCACCAAAGAGGTTCCTTCACAAAATACATTTTTCTCATTTGCCTCTACTGGATGGTCATTATAAACAATGCTTACAGCTGTTCTATTGTCAGCCGAACAATTGCCATTTGGCGACCTTGCTTGGGCATAATAGGTGCCATTTTGGTCGGTCTCGAAAAATAAACTATTCCCCAACAATAAATTGCCGCCCATTGGAGCATCATACCAATCTACGATAACCCCACTTGTAACGGAGACCGAAACTCCTCCAAGCTCATCCGCACATAATACAACATCTCCGTCACTCATGGGCGCATTGGGTTTTGTAATAAGGTCTATTTTAAAAATATCGGAAACGGTATTGCATTTGTCATTTGCCAAATTAATGGCGTCTTCAGCCACTTTAACACGATAAAATGCGGTAGTGTTAAGCAATGGGGTGTCGTAAGTTTGCCCTGTAGCCCCGGCTATATCATTCCAAATATTGCCATCATTGCTCACTTGCCATTGGTACGCATGGTCGCTATAAACCGAAAAATCTGGATTCGCATTAAGGGTGGTGCTGATAGGTCCTTCATCCTCGCAAATGGCCAAGGAAACATTATTGGAAGTATCGGTCAAATTAATATTGTCACCACAAGTTTTAAAAACAATATCATCAATGGCAAGGTCATTTCCGCATCCACCGGCTCCATTATTGATCATTTTAAGGATGACCGAGGTTTGACCCGGCAACGTTTGAAACACAAGCCCGAATTGTCGCCAAACGGGACTGGCAGTATCGAAAATATCACCAGTATCACCCGATGCCAATAAATTGGTATCGGTATTGTCCCAAATTTGAAATCGGACATTGACAGGTATGCCCGGACCATTGCACCCCTGAGCAGTACTTGGGTGCAAATTCATCAACCATGACGAAAATTCATAAGATGTATTTTCGCATAACCCATCAATGGATCGTCTAAAGAACAACCCCGGCGTAAAGCTGGCATTAACAATAAAAGCCTTGCCATTGGTGTCTCCTGGAGTGTGGTCGGTGGTATCAAACCAGTCAAAGTAATTGGTGCGACTTGAAATGGTGTAACTTCCATCATTTGGCTGACCAGCTACATAATTATAGGTTGTAGTGCCTGCAGGCAGCGGAGGTCCATTGGTTGTTCCCGTCCCAAAGGTTTCCGTAAAAATGGGATCTCCGGAGTTGCCGCTACAAAAACCTAATTGCGCATAGGTTTGCTGCATCATTGTGCAAATAAAAAGAATAAGTAGAACTCTAAAATGACGCAATATGAATCAGATTTTGGTTATTGGCACAGACCTAATTTATCTTTTTAGCTTTGGGCTATTAAGCCTATTTTTGCCATACCAGAGGAGAAATATATAAAATGAATTACAATTTTAAAGATATTGAGGCCAAATGGCAGAAATATTGGTCGCAACACCAAACATTTAAAGCCA
>JABDND010000089.1 GCA_013001145.1 Croceitalea sp.
GAACTGCTCCAGGAAAAATTGGATACCCAAATTGCGCTGGTGAGCACCCGTAAAGGAGTGGGCATAGATCGTTTGAAGGATTTGATCTTGAATTACAAAAATCTCTCCATTCAACCCAATGTCAACACCGCGCAAATTGCCCCCGAATATTTTGAACGCTTAAAAAAGACATTTCCAAAAGAAGACCTCTACAAATTATGGTTGGTGATCACCCAAGATGTCAACTTTATGCCCATTGAGAAAAAGCGCATTCAAGATGCCACTTCTTTCTCCACAAAATCCAAAGACGAGCTCAAAAAATTACAGCACCGCGAGACCGTCTTGCGCTACCAGTTTATCAATGGTATTTTAAAGGAAACCTATAAAGTGGACCTTAAATCGGCCAAGGGTATCAGGGCCACCCTCGATAAAATATTGACCCATAAGGTTTTTGGTTACCTTATTTTCTTAGTGATATTGACCACTATTTTCCAGGCGATTTTTGACTGGAGCAGCTACCCGATGGATTTTATTGATACCCAATTTGCCGCTGCCGCCGATTGGGTCAAAAACACCCTACCACCAGGGGCCTTTACCAATCTGTTGGCTGAAGGCATCATAGCGGGCATAGGGGGCATTGTTATCTTTATTCCACAAATCGCATTCTTGTTTTTGTTTATTTCCCTATTGGAAGAATCGGGCTATATGAGTAGGGTGGTCTTTTTGATGGATAAATTGATGCGCCCTTTTGGCCTTAGTGGCAAGAGTGTGGTACCCCTCATCTCTGGCACTGCCTGTGCCATCCCAGCAGTTATGGCGACCCGTACCATTGAAAATTGGAAAGAGCGCCTGATCACTATTTTGGTGGTGCCCTTTACCACCTGTTCGGCACGCCTACCGGTGTATTTGATTTTGATAGCCCTCGTAATTCCAGAAGGCCGGTTTTTAGGCTTAAGCTATCAAGCGCTGACCTTAATGCTACTCTATTTATTGGGCTTTGGCATGGCTATTTTTTCTGCCATGCTACTCAATAAAATATTGAAAATTCAAAGCAAGACCTTTTTCATGGTCGAGATGCCCACTTACCGCCTGCCCCTTTTAAAAAATGTGGCCATCACCGTAGTGGAAAAAACCAAAAGTTTTGTCTTTGGCGCCGGTAAAATAATCTTGGCCATCTCCATCATACTTTGGTTTTTGGGTTCCAATGGCATCTCGACTGAATTTGAAAACGCCGAACAA
This sequence comes from Croceitalea sp., assembly GCA_013001145.1. Taxonomy (GTDB): domain Bacteria; phylum Bacteroidota; class Bacteroidia; order Flavobacteriales; family Flavobacteriaceae; genus Croceitalea. Next base: position 1,219 of record JABDND010000089.1, read on the forward strand.
ATAGTCAATGACCGCATAGCCTCCAACGGTCTAAACACCTACAGCAAAAACTATATTGACAACAATATTCAGTTGTATAAAGAAAGGGCGGGCGTGGCTACTGAAAAATCATCAAATACGTTGAACACGGCCCAAGTGCAAGATTCCATTCAAGCCTTGACCACTGTTTTGACCGAAAGTGCACGCTCACAAGAAATTGCAAGCTATAAACTGGAGCACTCCTATATTGGTTATGCCGGTAAAGCCATTGAACCGTTGGTGCGGCCATTGGGTTACGATTGGAAAATAGGGATTGCCGTTTTGACCTCTTTTGCAGCCCGTGAAGTGTTTGTGGGCACCTTGGCCACCATTTACAGCGTTGGCAACGATCAAGAAGAAACCATTAAAAATAGAATGGCGGCCGAACTTGATGCCACCGAAAAGAAACCCCTCTTTAATTTGGCTTCGGGTATATCGTTAATGCTGTTCTATGCATTTGCCATGCAATGTATGAGTACCTTGGCCATAGTTAAAAAAGAGACCAACTCTTGGAAATGGCCCATTTTGCAATTGGTGATAATGAGCGCTTTTGCGTATCTTGTAGCTTTGATAGCCTTTCAAATATTAAAGTAAAATGGCACTCGTACAAAACATTTTGGCATATCTGATCCTGGCAATGGCCCTTGGCTATTTGATCAACCGATATTTTTTGCCCAATAAACTTGTTTTGGGGAAGAAAAAAAAGAAAGGCTCATGTGGCTCAAGCGATTGTGGCTGCAGTTAAAAGCAGTTGATTAGGGCTTACCCAGCACCTTCTTGATTGTTTCAAAAATCATCGCTTATGAAAAGAATACGCTTACTTACCGTCTTGTTGACCCTGGGCTTTATGTTGGGCTGTTCCTCTTCTAAAAATAATACGTCAGAAAAAACCTCGGCCAAAGAACAATTTGACAAACGAAACACCAATGTCTCCTTATTGACCCGTATGCGGCAATTGCCGGGCGTGGTGATAAAAAATGGCGTTCCGGTCATCAATAAAACGGCCAATAACTTTTCTTCCGGTGATAACTCAGAACCCCTATATATTCTCAATGGCTTGATCGTTGGCAATTCATTTAATTCCATCAATCAATTGGTGGATAATTTCAGTGTTAAAAAAATTGAAGTAATTACGGGGTCAGATGCATCTTTTTATGGCACAAGGGGAGCCAAGGGGGTCATCAAGATCACCACTTTTAATTAATACCACTTATTATGCTAAAAACATCTTACTCAACCATGCTTTTTAAATTCATTTTCGCCTTCTCTTTACTGTTCATTGTCAGTTGTTCAAGTGACTCAGAGGACACCACAACAACCCCAGAGCCCGAAACGGAAACGGTTGACAATACGCCCCCAGACCCCAACCGCGCATGGAATTTGGTATGGGAAGAAGACTTTGATACCGATTTGGCACAATGGAACAGCTGGCAGAGTGGTGCGTATAACAATGAAATACAATATTACCGTCCGAGCCAACTGGTTTTGGACAATGGTATTTTAACCATAAATGTGGCACGGGAGACCATTACAGGCGCCAACAACCCCAATGATGCGACCCCCAAAGAATTTCAGTATGTTTCGGGGCGTATTGAAAGCAAAACCTTGTTTGGCCCCGCCAATGGTGAGGGTGAATTGGAGTACCGCATTATGGCCCATATAAAAATGCCGGCGGGCAATGGTATGTGGCCCGCGTTTTGGACTTATGGCGATCCATGGCCCACAAAAGGTGAAATTGATATTATTGAAGCCCGTGGCAATGAGCCCATGATGTTTTCATCAAATATTTTCTATGGTACCCAACCGGGTATACCCATTACCAACAATGACAATACTGTTGTTGAACATGAAGTTGATGTTGATATAACTGCCGATTTTCACACTTATGAACTTATATGGACGGCCAACAGTTTGGAAATAAAGTTTGATGGGGAACGGCTACATCTGTATAATGCTAATTCGGTCAATTATATCGCCAATCTTTTTGGCCAAAAACAAAAAATCGTATTGAATACCGCGGTTGGCGGATTTTTCTTTCCGAATTCCTCCCCCTCAACCTTTGTGGATGAGGCCATCATGCAGGTAGATTGGGTACAGGTTTACAAGCGCTAACCGTTCAGCAAAAACTGCTAGTGGTAATCACATCTTATTTTTCACCCGCTTCATTATTGAAAGTGACCTTTTTTTGAAGTTTGAGGTATACTGGCGATGTAATGAATAGTTTTTTTACTTGGTTATCCCAATCACGGGCTACGTTAAAATAGCTTGCATTATTTACAGCCATGATTTCATCACAATCTTCACAAGTGTGTTTATAGTCCAAAAAATGGTGTGCAAATTCATGAAAGGAAACTACTTTAAGTATTTCAGGATCGATGGATGCCGCCCAATTGATTAAAATATTTTCAATGTTGCCTTCTACATTTCTGGTGACCATTCCCAAAACAGTATTCCCTTCCTCTAAAGGCAGACTATTGGTAATGTCCACATTTTTTAATTGAAAAAGCTTTTCATGATATTCGATTCCATAAATATCACAATACTTAAAAAACTCGGTTAATAGGGGCTGCAACCGGCCGTCGATATCTACGCTATCTTGGGCAGAACCAATAATTACAGATGAAAAAAGACAGAGTGCCAAGACATACTTCTTCATTACGGTTAAGATTTGGGTTAACTATAATCAGCAGTGTCCTAAAAAGGTAAACGCAGAAAATTCTGGCTTATTTTCAAAAGTTGACAAATAAATCTGGGCGAAATAGAATCCGGGGGCCTATAAGTCGATTGCAAGTGAAGTGCTTCCTTTATGTTTAAAGGCACACTCCTTAAAATTTGGAGGACCAAAGGTTTTCATTTTTGCATTTGAAAAAGCGACTTTTTCTTTGGGTATGCCCAACCAATTGGTATCCAGCAAATCATTCCCGTTTTCATCATAAAAAACGGCGATGGCATATTCCCCTTCAGGAACATTTTTAACAATTACTTCAGTTGTACCTTCTGCAGCCGCTACCGATGCAGAGGTATATACATGCTCAAACTTTAAAAATCCGTTATGATCGTTATAAACAGCAACACTCACCTTGCCAGAAGACGATGGGACCTTTTGAACATTGACTACAATATGGTGTTGGGCCAGTAGTAAGCTTGGTGTTAAAAGGATTCCTAAAATGAACTTTTTCATAACGCTATTTGGGTTTGCAAATATCTTAAACTTTTAAATGATGAAAATCGTATGCTCTTAAACAAGTTTAACTCAGGGTTAACTCTTGAAAATTAGAACGCAAAATAAAGTTATGACCACAATCCAAAAAATCAGTTTAAGCCATTTAAGGTCTTCTTCCTTTGGCCATCTATTCATCGCCATTGACACTGAATTTTTTTAATTGCCCAAAAAGGGATTGGGTATCTAAACTATCGGCAAGATTGAGGAACAACCGTAGCGAATCGTGATGCACGACCATGATTTTTTGTTGTCTTAAATCATCAACAAAGACCAGTACTTCTGCTTGGGTTAGGCTATCCTTGAAGATACCCTTCTCACGTGCCAACCATGAAAAGCCATTTTTACGTTCCATCTTGGGCAATTTGGCGACCATGGTCACCTCATTTATCGAATCTATAGAAATCTGTTCTGAATAAATGCCCGATCTTATACTTAAGACATTGTTCTCTGTATCGACATAGTTTTTATAGTGCAGCACAAAGGCTGCAATACAGGCAACTACGGTGAGTACGATCAGTACATTCCAAAACCAAGCGCGTTTTTTACTCATCTTGTTTTAAATCGGTTCGGTACTTATCAAACCAAGCCACTGTATGTGCAATTTTGGTGATCAGGTTGCTGGGCTTACTGGCAATACCATGACTTGCTCCGGGAATCTCGACCAGCACGGTTTCAATCTTGCGTAACTTTAGAGCATGGTACAACTGTTTGGCTTCACTGGGCGGTGTTCGCAAATCGTTCATGCCCACCATAACCATGGTCGGGGTTTGAATATTGCCCACTAAAGACAAAGGTGAAAACTTCCAATAGCCTTCAAAATTCTCCCAAGGTTGCCCTGGATATCTTGAATTGGCATACCCAAAATAATTGTCGGCCACCAAGGTTTTGCTTATCCAGTTCATAACGGGTTTTGCTACAACGGCCGCTTCAAAACGATTGTTTTTTCCTATCATCCAAGCCGACATGATTCCTCCTGCGCTACCACCTGTCACAAACAACTGATCTTCATGGGCGATACCCATTTTTAGGCAATGGTCCACACCATCCATAACATCATCATAGTCTTGCCCCGGGTAATTGTTGTATAAAAGGTTCCCAAACGCTTCGCCATAACTGGTGCTGCCACGGGCATTGGGGTAAAACACCACATAGCCCGCCGAGGCGTACAATTGCATTTCGATGGAAAAACGATCGCCATAATTTAAAATGGGACCTCCATGGTTTTCGACCATAAAGGGATATTTCTTATTGGCATCATAATCGGGCGGGTAAACCACCCATCCTTGAATGTCACGGCCATCAAAGCTGGATTTGTACCAAACTTCTTCCACTTTTCCCAAGGTTCTAAAATCCAACAAAGCGGCATTTAAATTAGTGATGCGTTTAGGTGTTTTTGCCTTTGACTGTATAATCGCCAAATCGGCCGGGTGATCCGGGCGTGAATAGGTATAAGCAATAATGCCATTTTTGGAAACGCTCATGGATCCACTACCATAGGGCCTTCCAAGGGTGGTGCCCCCTCGGTTATCGGCCAGTTTGGTCACTTTTCCCTTAAGGGTGATGTGCCCAATTTTGCCATTCCCCTTATCATCGTAATTAAAGTACAGGCCTTGACTTTTGGCATCCCAGGTTATTCCGGAAACGGAGCGATCTAAATCATTTGAAATAGTGCGTTTGTTGCTCCCATCTATATTCATTAGTTGTAAACTACGCACTTGGTAGGCTTGTACCTTGTCTTCATACCCTACGTAGGCAATGTATTGGCCATCTGGCGATACCTGTGGATTTGAATCGGGACCCTGTCTATCGGTGAGGGCTACAATTTCACCACTTTGTACAGCAACAGCATAAATTTCACTATTGCGAAAGTCATACTCCCAGTCGTCACTTCTATTGGCCGAAAAATAGATTTTAGCACCATTATTGGCCCATGAAAGTGTTCCGCGGTGCTGCCAATTCCCCGATGTCAATTGTCTGGGCGCCCCTCCGTTGGCGGGTATCGTAAAAATATGGTTGAAGCCTGGGTCAATATACCCACGGCCATCGGCTTCGTGATATACCCGATCGGTGATTCTGGGCGAATCTGCCCATTGGGCGCCCTTTGGCTTTTTGGGCATTTTGGCTATCACCGGTGGTGATTGGGGCACGAACATGGAAAATGCCAATTGAGTGCCATCAGGTGACCAAGTGAGTGAACTTGGGCTGAACGGCAATTGGGTGAGTTTGGCAAATTTACCTGTGCCCACCCAATACACATAAATCTCCGAGCCCTCATCCGTACTGCTGGTAAAGGCGATACGGTCGCCTGAGGGTGACCAGCGGGCGCTGCCTTCACTTACTTCCCTTGAGGTCAGTTTTTGATGCTGACTGCCATCCGTTTTGATCATCCAAAGATTGCCAGCCGAGCGGTCTTTCATCACATCAAACCCCATACGCCTGTAGACCACCCAATCTCCATTGGGCGCTATTTGGGGGTCGGATACATATTGTAAATCGAAAACATCGAGATAATCAAAGTGTTGTTTTTGTGCAGGTGCCAAATGAAAAGTTAAGGCTACACAGAAGAGCAAAAATTTTTTAAACATGAAAGGTATTTTTTGGTTTTTAAAGGTAACAGAAAGATGCCATTTCAACAAAGCCTAAAAAATGCGTGAAAACGAAGTCATTTACTTGTTATATTTAAGGAAAATAGTCGACAAACATGCTCAAATTTTTCCGTCAAGTGCGCCAAAAATTACTTCTGGAAAACAGAACTGGCAAATACCTTAAATACGCTCTCGGCGAAATTGTGCTTGTGGTCATTGGTATTTTAATCGCATTACAAATCAATAATTGGAACCAAAATAGGATTGAAAAGAAAATAGAAAAACACTTGCTTCAAGAACTTAGTGAGAACCTTGCCCTGAATGCAAAGAAAATTAAGGCCAGTATTGCCGAGGAGTACAAATCCATCCAATCTGTGAAGCAGGTGCTCAAAGTCTTGGAAAATCAATTGCCTTACCATGACAGTATGGATTACCACTTTGGCCGCTCGCAATTTTCACCAGATGTTGTGCTATCTTCAACTGCCTTCCGATCTATTCAAAGTCGTGGATTTGACATCATTTCTTCAGACAACCTTAGAAACGCCATCATCAATTTATTTGATGATGAATATGGGGCACTTATCTCAGAAACCGTTCGATTGGAAGATCAATTTTGGCCCAATGCACTCCTGCCCTTATACCACAAGCACTTTAGAATTAAATCAATGGAAGGCAATCCATTCAATGATGATTTGGGTTCCACCCCTATTGATTATCAAGCACTGTTGAAAGACCAACAATACCACAACATGATAAAGCACAGGGGGGCTTTTAGATACCAAAGTGCCGATTTAAAAAAAGTCGCCCTTGAGAAAACGGTGCAGCTCAATGATCAAATTCAGAACTACTTGAAATAACATTATGGACTTTAAAAATAAAAACGTTTTGATTACAGGGGCCTCCAGAGGTATTGGCAAGGCAACGGCCATGGCGTTTGCTGCCAAAGGAGCCAGCGTTGGCATCAATTATAGGAGCAATACCGAGGAAGCCCAAAATACCTTGGATTCCCTTGCCGGGGATGGGCACCAACTCTTTCAAAAAGACATTGGCCAAAAAAAGGCGGCCAAAGAATTGATCCAAGAATTTATTAGCGAATTTGGTTCTTTGGATGTATTGGTAAACAATGCAGGCATTTCCATTTTTCATGATTTGGAAGAAGTTGATTTTGACACATGGGCCCATGCTTGGGAAAATACCTTTAAGACCAACCTATTCGCTGTGGCGAATTTGTGTTATTGGGCCGCAAAAGCAATGATTCCCCATGGTGGCGGGCGTATTATCAATGTGTCATCACGGGGCGCATTTAGGGGCGAACCCACGAAACCGGCCTATGGGGCCAGTAAGGCAGCACTAAATTCAATGAGCCAATCATTGGCCAAAAAACTGGCGCCCCATAAAATCTATGTGGGCGTGGTTGCCCCTGGCTTTACCGAAACTGAAATGGCAGCGGTAACCCTCACCCCCGCAGAACGCGACAACCTATTGCGTGAATCTCCCTTTAAACGCATGGCACAACCCAAAGAAGTGGCCCATGCGATACTCTTTTTAGCATCGGAGGGGGCCGAATATTCTTCAGGAACCATTATTGATGTGAATGGAGCTTCGTATTTAAGGAGTTAACTTTGTGGCATGAAAGCAGCTACCGTCGTTCAAATAAAAAAAGAACTCCAACATAGAAATCCAACAGAACTATTGGAACTCTGTTTGCGCCTCTCCAAATTCAAGAAAGAAAACAAAGAACTGCTCACCTATTTGCTCTTTGAGGCCCATGATGAGTCGGGTTATTTGGAAACTGTGAAGGCCGAATTGGATGAACAGTTTTCTTTGATCAATACCAATAGTTATTTTTATATAAAAAAAAGCGTTCGCAAAATACTCCGAACCCTTAAAAAGTACGCCCGTTATTCCGGTAAAAAAGAAACCGAAGTGGAACTGCTCATGTACTTTTGTCAAAAACTAAAAGATTTTACCCCTTCCATAGCGCGTAATACGACCCTGGTCAATCTCTATGAGCGACAATTGATATATCTGGATAAAAAAATAGCTGCATTACATGAAGATTTACAATACGATTATGGTCAACTGTTGAACGACCTTCGGCGAGGCTGAACATTTCATTATGAGCTAGGACAGCAAATAATTTCCATGGAAAAGGGAGGTTGAAAAAAAGATGATGTATCTTTATAGTCCGACAAAATGGCAAAAATTACTTCCATACTAATTTCCGTTCTCATTCTCATACAGAGTGTCAATATTAGCATGGGTGAGTTGGTTGAATTGGATGAACTTTTTGAACATGCCCAATTTCATGCCGAGGAATATGGTGATAATTTTGTTGTTTTCCTTTCCAAACACTACGGCGAGCTCAAGGCCGAGCATGAAAAAAACCACCAAGAAGAACGGCAGAAACATGAAAAATTGCCCTTTAACCACCAACTGCATGCGGTGTCTCTTTCGGCCTTTGTACTAAATGATAGCGCCAACGAAACAACCATGGTTGAATTTACTTTACCCAATATCAATAACTATTTCTATTTGGCGTCTTCCGGTTCCTTTGAAGGAGACGGCCCCTTTCAACCTCCACGGCGCGCATAATCCATTTTTGATGTAACCTTTTTTTCAAACGATCCAAACATCGTTTGTCACCTATTTTCATATATGGAATATGCTTTCACATATCATAAAATTTAGTGTAAGAAATAAACTTACCATTCTTTTACTGACTGTATTTATCATCGCTTTTGGCAGTTATTCATTGACCCAAATATCAATTGGTGCGGTACCCGATGTGACCAATAATCAAGTACAGGTCATTACCACCTCCAGAAACCTTTCTACCCAAGATATGGAGCAGTTCATTACTTATCCTGTTGAGCTTGAAATGGCCAATTTACCGGGCGTTCAAGAGATCAGGTCGGTATCAAAATTTGGGCTTTCTGTGGTGACCATTGTATTTGACGATGCCATGGGCACCTATTTACCACGGCAGTTGATTGCCGAAAAAATTAAATCGGCCACAGAGAAAATTCCGGCAGGCTTTGGGTCGCCTGAGATGGGCCCGATCACCACGGGCTTGGGCGAAATCTATCAGTACATCTTGGATGTGAAACCAGGCTATCAAGACCGCTACGATGCCACCGATCTGCGAACCATTCAAGATTGGATTGTAAAAAGACAATTGTCTGGCATTCCCGGAGTGGTAGAAGTCAACACTTGGGGTGGCTATTTAAAACAATACGAGGTGGCCCTCAATACCCAAAAATTGGCTGCCATGAATATCACGGCCAAAGAAGTCTTTGATGCGCTGGAGAAAAACAACAGTGTCACCGGGGGTGGATACATTGAAAAAACCAACCAGGCCTATTTTGTTCGGGGCGAAGGATTGGTAGGATCACTGGATGACATTGCCAATATAGTGGTCAAAAATACCCAAGGACTTCCCATACTAATCAAGGATATCGCCAAAGTAGGATTTGGCAGCGCCCCTCGCTTTGGAGCCATTACGGGCAATGGCCAAGGGGAGAAAGTGTTGGGCCAGGTAATGATGCTCAAAGATGCCAATTCAAAACAGGTGATCGAAGCCGTAAAAGAAAGGGTGGATGCCATTAGCAACAACTTGCCGGAAGGCGTATATATAAATGCTTTTTTAGATCGAAGTGAACTGATTGCAAAGACCACCTTAACCGTGACCGAGAACCTTATACTAGGCTGCTTGATTGTCATATTTGTAGTGGTATTGTTATTGGGCAACCTGCGATCGGGATTGGTCGTGGCATCGGTCATACCGCTATGCCTCTTGTTTGCCCTATCACTTATGTACTTGTTTGGGGTCGATGCCAATTTAATGAGTCTTGGGGCCATAGATTTTGGTATTATTATCGATGGGGCCGTTATCATCGTAGAATTTATCGCCTTTAGAATCACTACAGAATATGAGCAACAACCTGCTTCGAAAGCGATTGCCCAAAGTCGTAAAGATGAAATTACCATTGGTAGTGCCAGTAAAATGATGAATTCGGCCATTTTTGGACAACTAATTATCTTAATAGTCTTTATTCCGATTTTGTCATTGAGTGGTGTTGAAGGTAAAATGTTCAAGCCTATGGCGCTCACCTTCAGCTTTGCGCTCATTGGTGCCATATTGCTCTGTTTTACCTATGTGCCCGTAGCGGCATCGATATTTATCAAACCCACCAAAAACAACCCAAAAAACATTTCGATAAGATTAATGATATGGCTAAAAAAGACCTATGCCCCACTTATAGAAATGGCCCTTATGCGGAAAAAGTGGGTGTTGGGTATTGCCGTCGTCTTGCTGGTGTTTTCGGGCCTTATTTTCTCACGCATGGGCGGCGAGTTTGTACCCGTATTGGATGAAGGTGATTTTGTGATTCAACCTGTATTAAAAACTGGGCTTTCTTTGAGTGAAACCATTAAAACCACTACCCAAATTGAGAATATTCTTCTAGATGAATTTCCTGAAGTGAAACAGGTAGTGACACGTATAGGTGCTGCGGAGGTGCCCACAGACCCTATGTCTATGGAAGAAAGTGATGTCATTATCATTTTAAAGCCCAAAAAAGATTGGATTTCGGCAAACACCAAAGATGAACTGGCCAATAAATTCAAAGAAGCCTTGGCCGTTATCCCGAATATGGAAGTAGAGTTTACACAACCCATTGAGATGCGTTTTAATGAACTGATCACGGGCACACGGTCCGATATTGCCATTAAAATATTTGGGGAAGACCTCGATATCTTGAGCCAAAAAGGGAATGAAATCAAAACCCTGATAATAGATGTCAATGGGGCGGCGGACATAACGGTAGAAAAAATCGTAGGATTGCCCCAAATGAACGTGCGTTATGACCGTGATAAAATTGCACGCTATGGCCTCAACATTCAAGATTTGAATGAAGTGATTGCCATGGGCTTCGCTGGTAAGACCTTGGGCAATGTATATGAAGGTGAAAAGCGTTTTGATTTGGTGGTACGCTTGGATCAGGACCATAGAAAAGATATTGACAATCTCAAAGAGCTCTACATTGACCTGCCAAATGGTGGAAAAATACCCTTAAATCAAGTTGCCGAAATAACTTACCAAAAAGGAGCTGCCAAAATAGCGCGTGATGATACACGCCGAAGAATAGTCGTGGGCATCAATGTTCGTGACCGCGACCTGCAA
>JABDND010000104.1 GCA_013001145.1 Croceitalea sp.
TGGAAAGATGTTGCCTACTTTTTACAAGTAAGTACACGTGATTATGAATATCAAGATTCAGCAAGAAGCTATATAGGTTTTAGAACCGTACAAGATTATATGGGTGAAGAAGATTCAACCCAATAACAATAAATTAATGGATATCATAGTTATGAGAACGCTATCAAAGCCTTTTAACCAAATTCTTATTAATAACTTAATCTAAATTTTAAATTATGGCACAGTCAAAATCAACAAAAAAGCTGTTTAACATGGCCTATGGCCTTGGAGCATCGGTAGTAATTATCGGTGCATTGTTCAAGATCCTTCACTGGGAATTCGGACCACTTACTGGTGGGCTATTACTTGCGGTAGGTCTTATTACCGAAGCATTAATCTTTGCAATTAGTGCATTTGAACCTGTCGATGACGAATTCGATTGGTCTTTGGTTTACCCAGAATTGGCCAATGGTCAACCAAGCGGTAAAGGAAAAAATGACGCCAAGCAGGCTAAAGAGGCTGAAGGTATTTTAGGAAGAAAATTGGATGAACTTTTGAAAGAAGCAAATATTGATACAGAGTTGTTCAACAGCTTGGGTGACAGTATTCGTAGTTTTGAAGGTGCAGCCAAAAACATTTCTCCTACTACAGATGCAATTCAGCACACCAAAAAGTATTCTGAAGAATTGTCTACTGCAGCAGCTCAAATGGAATCTTTGAACAGTTTGTACAAAGTTCAGTTGGAAAGTGCTAGCAGACAAGCTTCAATCAATGAAGAAGTTGTTCAAAATGCCGGTGCATTGAAAGAGCAAATGGAATCATTGGCCTCAAACCTATCTTCTTTGAACGGAGTATACGGAGGTATGCTTTCTGCTATGGCCAAGAACTAATTAGAGGGTAACGAACCAAACCCAAATCAAGTTAATTTTTAAAATCTAATTAGAAAACATGGCATCAGGAAAAGCAACACCACGTCAGAAGATGATCAACTTAATGTATTTGATCTTCATCGCGATGTTGGCATTAAATATGAGTAAGGAAGTTCTTTCTGCATTCGGTCTTATGAACGAAAAGTTAGAAGCTTCCAACGTGAAAACAGCGGCCAATAACCAAGCCTTTTTGGCGAGTTTAGAAGTAAAAGCCTCTGAAAACACTGAAAAGTTTGGGCCCCTTTATGAAAAGGCAAGCCAAATTCAAAAACTTTCAGCTGAGTATTACAATTATTTGGGCGATCTCAAAAATAGAATGACCGAAGAGTTGGACGACGTTAAAGATTATGAAGTAATGGACAAGGCCGATTTCTTGGACGAAGAATTCTTTCAAGGCGATAATTATACCGCTGAAGGTAAAGAGTTCGTAGACAGGATTAATGGTTACCGTACCAAAGTTTCATCAATTTTAGGTAGTGATTTCAAAGAAGTTGCCTCAACCTTGGAAAATAGGTTTACAACAGGTGAAGATGGGAAGGCTACCAATAGAGATGGTAAAAAAATCGATTGGTTGGATTATCATTTCAAAGGATTCCCATTAGTGGCGTCTTTGACCAAAATCACCCAATTGCAAGCAGATATCAAAGCAACGGAAGATGAAGCTCTTTCTGCTATGTTGCAAGGTCAGTTGAGCAGTGAGGTATCTATGACCAATTATACGACTTTATTGGAGCAAGAGAAATCAGCTTTTTATTCTGGTGAAAAATTCTCTGGTAATATAGTTTTGGGTCGTAAAGATGCTACTACAAGGCCAAATGAAGTGAACATCACCTTAGATGGTAGAAAATTGACAGAAGGCAAAGATTTTAGCATCGAAGATGGTAAAGTAAAACTATTGGTTAGTGCTGGGGCGCCAGGCGATCACAAAATTGAAGGTAACCTAGTGTTTCTTCAAGATGGTGAGCGTACCGAAGTTCCTGTAAAATCAACATTTGCTACCATATCCAAACCCAATGCTGCTGTTATTGCAGCCGATAAGATGAACGTAGTTTACCGTGGCGTTGCTAACCCAATGACCATCTCCATTCCTGGTATACCTGATAATAAGGTAAATGCAAGTGCGGCCGGTTTGAGAAGGGTACAGGGTAGCAAGTTCGTCATGAATCCAGGAACGGGTAGAACCGTAACTATCAATGCTACAGGCGTATTGCCAGATGGACAGCGTATTAGTACGCCAGCAACCTTTAGGATCAAGGATATTCCAAGACCTTCAGGTGCAGTACGTGGTGAGTCAGGTAGCTTGAAAATGCCAAGAAAGAATCTTGAAATCTCAACGGTTTCTGCAATGTTGGAAGACTTTGATTTTGAGTTGAACATTGGTGTCAGCGGATTTAAATTTAAAGTACCTGGCCAACCAACGGTCAATGTTTCCGGCAATAAATTGGATTCAAGAGCCAAATCGGCGCTTAAAAGAGCGCAAAGAGGAGATGCTGTTCAAATTTTTGACATCAAAGCTTACATTAGCAACAATAAAACCTATAAGTTGAAAAAGGTTTCACCAGTTGTTGTAGAGCTTACAAATTAATAAAGTATAGTTAATCATGAATTGGAAAAATGTATTAGTAATTGTGGCAATGGGATTCTTACCCATATCCATTCTGGCACAGGCAAATATTTTAAATGCCAAAAAGCCCGAAGAAATAGGTAAGAAGACCGAAGCTCAAATAGAGCAAGATGATGACAATCATCTGGCATATGGTTATGTTGATGATAGAGATATCCTCTGGTCAAAAACCGTGTGGGAAACCATTGATCTAGATGAGCGCGTCAATTTTCCGCTGTACTATCCTACGGATACCATGCAAATTGGTAAGGATAGAAGGTCTTTATACCACGTATTGATGAAAAACATCAAGAATGGCAAATTGACCGATATATACACGGATTCTTATTTTACTGAAAAAAGAAAATTCAGTGATTTGACGGCCACCCTAAGAAAAGTGGACACCACTGACCTAGGTTACGAGCAGATCAATGCCGGCGAACAAATATCTCGTGAATTTATAAATGAAAGAGATTTAGATGCCGCCGATATCGAAGAATACCGCATCAAAGGGATATGGTACTTCGATAAAAGACAGGGTGAGTTAAAATACCGTCTGTTGGGCATTGCTCCTGTAGCGCCAGATGTCAACTTTATTGATGACGAATCCATTGACCCCAATGCCAACAAAGTAGAGCTGTTTTGGGTGTGGTACCCTAGTGCCAGACAGATTTTACATGAGGCTAAGGTCTTTAACAATCGTAATTCGGCGCAACCCATATCTTTTGATATGTTGTTGAATGCTAGAAGATTTAATGGTGTCATTTACAAAGAAGACAACGTAAACGGTGATCGTAGAATTGACGACTACATTTTTGATAACGCATTGTTCCAATTATTGGAATCAAATAGGATCAAAGAAACCATTCGTGATCGTGAACAAGATATGTGGGCCTATTAGGCATACTTTTTAGAATTTTCCAATTCAAATAAAAAAGCGTCCTGACAGCAATGTCAGGACGTTTTTATTATTACCAGATTCAAAATTTCCACTTTGAAAAAGTTGCAATAGCTACCTTTGCCCAATGGTTGACTTTCTCATTATTGGCTTGGGCCTTGCTGGAATTTCTTTCTGTGAGCAATTGCAATCACAAGGAAAGTCCTTTAAGGTCATTTCAGACGGTTCACAGCAAGCATCCATGGTGGCCGGAGGCCTTTATAACCCGGTAATTCTCAAACGATTTACCCTTGCATGGCAAGCCAAGGAACAAATGAATATAGCGATGCCCTTTTATGAAAATTTGGAGAACAAACTCGGCACCAAGCTGGATTATAAGGTGCCGGTATTCAGGCGATTTACAACAATAGAAGAACAAAATAAATGGTTTGAGGCCTGCGATAAGCCAGGGCTGGATTATTTTCTTTTACCCAAAGTGATACAGAACACCAATGACAATTTAGATGCGGCATACGGATTTGGAGAGGTGCGGTTTACGGGGCGTATTGACACCAAAGAGCTACTGCGCCAATACAAGAACTACCTTATATCAAAAGATTTGTTTATCAATGATGCCCTGAATTATGATGAATTGAAACTGTTTGAAGATCATGTGGGCTACAAAAAAATAAAGGCCAGGCATGTGATATTTGCCGAAGGTTACGGTCTAAAGCAAAATCCGTTCTTCAACTATTTACCACTCAATGGAACCAAAGGTGAGTTATTGACCATAAAGGCTCCCAAATTGAAAGAAAAGAGTGTCATCAAATCTTCGGTCTTCATAATACCACTGGGGGATGACCTTTACAGAATAGGCGCAACCTACAAATGGAAAGACAAAACCAATAAACCTACTGAGGCTTCAAAAACCGAGCTGTTGGATAAACTGCAAACCTTATTAAAATGTGAATATCAAGTAGTGGAACATGTGGCCGGTGTGCGCCCAACAGTTACGGATCGAAGACCTTTGGTAGGCAGGCATCCTGAACACTATAATCTTTATGTTCTCAATGGATTTGGCTCTAGGGGCGTTCTCATTGCTCCTTACGCTTCAAAACAATTATTGGATTATATTCTTCATAACTCACCCTTAGATGAAGAGATGGACATTGCCCGGTTTACAAAAAAACATTATTTGTCTTGAGGGACCAGCTTGGGATCGTATTTCATAAATAAATTTATCCAAATGTTTCTCGACAATCGTATGATCACGGGCATGAACAAAACCATGGTGGCCACAATTGCAATAAAGGTGGTTTTAAGTGAAGTTTCCAAAAATATAAATGAGATTACAAAGGCAGCAACGGCGAAAGCAATACCAACTGCATAGCTTACATACATGGCCCCATAAAAAAAAGAGGGCTCTATTTTGTATTTGGTGTCGCAATTGGAACAGCGTTCGTGCATTTTAAAAAGCTGTGATAAATGATAAGGATTTGAATTAAAATACATGCTCTCTTGATGGCATTTAGGACAACTTCCTGTTAAAATGCTGTAGAGTTTAGTTCCTTTTTTTAACATTTGCAGCGGTTTTCGGCAAAATTACGAATTCGGGCAGTTATTAATTGTAACAATCATTACACAAAATGCTAAATATCCATAACCTTTCGGTTTCCTTCGGAGGGGAATATTTGTTTGAAGAAATTGCTTTTCGCTTGAATGCAGGAGACCGAGTGGGACTTATTGGCAAAAACGGCGCCGGTAAATCAACATTGCTCAAACTATTGAGCAAAGAAATGAGTCCGGATTCTGGTACCATTGCTTCTGATAAAGAAACCCAAATAGGTTTTTTAAAACAAGATATCGACTTTGAAAAAGGACGAACCGTTCTCGATGAAGCCTATCAGGCATTTGAAGAAATCAAGAGCCTGGAGTCAAAGCTTGAATATATTAACGCGCAATTGGCTGAGCGTACCGACTATGAAAGTGATACATATCACCATTTGATGGTTGATTTAAATGATGTAACACATCATTATGAAATATTGGGGGGCTATAATTATCAAGGCCAGACCGAAAAAGTATTGCAAGGCCTAGGTTTTAAAAGAGAAGATTTTAAAAAGGCCACCGAAACTTTTTCCGGAGGTTGGAGGATGCGTATTGAATTGGCCAAATTGCTACTGCAGAACAACGATGTTTTGCTATTGGATGAACCTACCAACCATTTAGATATAGAATCCATAATTTGGTTGGAACAATTTTTGACCGGTTATTCTGGAGTGGTGGTCATTGTATCGCATGATAAAATGTTTCTCGACAATGTGACCAACCGTACCATTGAAATATCATTGGGGCGTATTTATGATTACAACAAGCCCTATTCCCAGTTTTTAAAGTTAAGGGCCGAGATTAAAGAGCAGCAGACCAACGCACAAAAAAACCAAGACAAACAGATTCAGCAAACCGAAAAATTAATTGAGAAGTTCAGGGCGAAAGCCAGCAAGGCATCCATGGCCCAATCATTGATCAAGAAACTGGACAAGATAGATCGCATAGAGGTAGATGAAGATGACCATAGTGTCATGAAGCTAAAATTTCCCATTTATGTAACTCCGGGTAAAGTAATCGCAGAATTGGAATCGCTTTCAAAGAGCTATGGTGATAATCATGTATTGACCAATATTTCGTTGCTGCTTGAACGCGGCAGCAAAACGGCGTTTGTTGGTCAGAACGGTCAAGGCAAGACCACTTTGGCCAAAATTATGGTTGGTGAACTCAAATACGACGGGCATTTGAAAACCGGGCACAATGTTCAGATGGGCTATTTTGCCCAAAACCATGCAGAGTATTTAAATTGTAACAAAACGGTACTTTATACCATGATTGACGCTGCCAATG
>JABDND010000122.1 GCA_013001145.1 Croceitalea sp.
CTTCCCATTACCAAACAACGTGCTTGGCAATTTTTATCTGACCCCAATAATCTAAAAGAGATTACGCCTGAACATATGGGATTTCAGATAACTTCAGGTGCCGATAGACCCATGTATGCCGGTCAGATTATACAATATACGGTTAAGCCCTTCCCTGGTTTTTCAACCAAATGGGTTACAGAAATCACACATGTTGAACACGGTTCATATTTTGTGGACGAGCAACGTTTTGGCCCTTATGCACTTTGGCACCATAAGCATTTTATCAAAGAAATTGAAGGCGGCGTTGAAATGGAAGATATAATCGATTATAAAATTCCTTTTGGAATTCTAGGGCAATTGGCCAACCCCTTGCTTGTAAAAAAGCAATTGAAGCAAATATTTCAATATCGAGAAGCAAAATTAAATTCCCTCTTTGGGTCAATGGAAGGTTACACGACGCATCTTGAACTAAAAACCATATAAATGAAAAAGAATATATTATTGATTGGAGGATCGCACGGCATTGGTCTAGACCTCGTAAAAGAACTTCAAAATGATTTCAATGTCATCGTTGCTTCTAGAAATGCCGATGACCTTGAAGGAATGGCCATTACCCATATTCCCTTTGATGCCATATCTGAAGAATTGAATCTGACTCAACTACCAGACGAACTTCACGGCTTTGCCTATTTGCCCGGTAGCATCAACTTAAAGCCTTTTAAAATGTTGTCCACCGATGTGTTCAAAAAAGATATGGAGCTGAACTTTTTTGCCATGGTCAATGTGGTAAAATCCATCATGCCTAAAATGGACGAAGGATCAAGTATGGTATTTTTTAGTACTGTTGCAGTGGGAACGGGTATGCCTTTTCATACAAGTGTTGCCGCGGCCAAGGGTGCTGTAGAAGGTTTTTCTAAGTCATTGGCGGCCGAATATGCCCCTAAAATAAGAGTCAATACCATTGCCCCTTCATTGGTTGACACGCCTTTGGCAGAGCGTTTGTTAAACAATGACAAGAAGCGAGAGATGATGTCATCAAGACATCCTATGAAAAGGGTTGGAGAAAGTAAAGATATTGCCAATCTTGCCGCTTTCTTATTGAGCGACAAAAGCAGTTGGCTAACCGGACAAGTAATGGGTGTTGATGGCGGACTATCAACCCTAAATGTAAGTTAATGGCAGACAATGTAACGGTCTTTTGGTTTAGACGAGATTTAAGGCTCAATGACAATGTAGGCCTGCATCATGCCCTCAAAAGCGGGAAACCCGTGATGCCCATATTTATTTTTGACCCAGAGATACTTGAAAAATTACCTGAAAACGATGCTAGGGTGACTTTTATCCACCAAAACTTACAAAAAATATCAGCTAAACTTCAAAAAGAAGCTCACAGCTCATTGTCTGTTTTTCATGGTACACCAAAAGAGATATTCAACGACCTGCTTAAAAACTATTCAATATCTGAGGTTTACTGCAATCATGATTATGAACCCTATGCCAAAAAAAGGGATGAAGAAATCGACGATATTCTAGCTGAGAAGGAAATAGCTTTCAAGACTTTTAAAGACCAAGTGGTTTTTGAGAAAAGCGAAGTCACTAAAGACGATGGCGATCCCTATGTGGTTTACACTCCGTATAAGAATAAATGGAAGGCCAATTTAGATGAAAAGGTACATTTAAAAGACTATGAAATAAAGCCTCATTTCTCAAACTTTATAAAAAATACCAAGCTACCGTTTTTAGATTTGAGCGATATGGGTTTTGAGGCTTCTTCTATCGAGGTGCCAGAATATGACGTATCGCCAGAATTAATCGAGAATTACGAAGCCACGCGTAATTATCCAGCGAAATCAAAGGGCACATCACACCTAGGTCCGCATCTAAGGTTTGGCACTGTATCAATTAGAAACATGGTACGCAAGGCGATGGCAGAGAAAAACGAAGTTTTTTGGAGCGAATTGATATGGCGTGAGTTCTTTATGCAAATCTTATGGCATTTTCCCCATACGGTTGACAAGGCTTTTAGGGCAAAATACGATCGTATTGAATGGCGTAACAATGAAGCTGAATTTGAACTGTGGAAAAAAGGTCAAACGGGCTATGCCCTGGTTGATGCCGGTATGCGCGAACTCAATGAAACCGGTTATATGCACAATAGGGTAAGGATGCTGGTCGCCAGCTTTTTGTGCAAGCATCTATTGATAGATTGGCGTTGGGGCGAGGCATACTTTGCAGAAAAGTTGTTGGATTTTGAACTTGCCAGTAATGTGGGCAATTGGCAATGGGCCGCCGGTAGTGGCGTAGATGCTGCTCCTTACTTCAGAATATTTAACCCAATGACTCAAATTGACAAATTTGACAAACAAAAAGAATACATAAATCGCTGGGTTCCTGAATTACAAGAATTGACCTACCCTGATAAAATGGTAGATCATAAAATGGCCAGAGAGCGATGTTTGAAGGTTTACAAAGAAGCCGTTAGCTAATAGTTTTTCACTATTTTAGAGAATCTCAATAGTACTAACTCAATTCTATCAAAATGAAAAACATTTTCGTGCTCTTGCCCCTTCTTTTATTGGGCAGCTTGCTTCAAGGT
The DNA here is from genome assembly GCA_013001145.1 of Croceitalea sp. Lineage (GTDB taxonomy): Bacteria > Bacteroidota > Bacteroidia > Flavobacteriales > Flavobacteriaceae > Croceitalea. The sequence continues at coordinate 2,579 of JABDND010000122.1, forward strand.
CAAAAAGCCTCCAAGAACAAAATGGCAGTAATTGCCTCGGTTGAAAAACACAAATCGGAGTTGATTAAAATCAGTGACTCCATATGGGCGTTGGCCGAAACGGCTTTTAATGAATCTGGTTCTTCTAAGATATTGGCAGATTACGCTGAAAAAAATGGTTTGAACGTTACAAGAGGTGTGGCCAATATACCAACTGCCTTCACAGCAACTTATGGTTCTGGGCAACCAGTTATCAGTATTCTAGGGGAATTCGATGCCCTACCTGGTATATCACAAAAAGCAACTCCCGTTAAAGAACCCCTTGAGCCTGGAGCGGCCGGTCATGGTTGTGGCCACAATATGTTTGGCACTGCAAGTTTGGGTGCTGCCATCGCCATGAAAGAATTGATGGATGAAGGAAAAATAAAGGGTACCGTAAAATTTTTGGGCACTCCAGCAGAAGAAAAATATTTCGCCAAAGTTTGGATGGTCGAAGCGGGTTTATGGGATGATGTTGATGTAAACATTAGTTGGCACCCATCTGCCGGTATTGAGGCCGATGTGCAAAGCGGGCTATCACTTATCGATTTTATTGTAGAGTTTTATGGGCAAACGGCCCATGCGTCGGCAGATCCTTGGAATGGAAAAAGCGCCTCAGACGCACTGGAGTTATACACCACAGGAATAAATTATTATCGTGAGCATATTTTGCCCACCTCAAGAATACACTATCATATACAAGACGGTGGCCAAGTGGTCAATGTGGTTCCTGATTATGCCAAACTATGGGTTCGTGTGCGCGACCCTAAGCGTTCAAAAATGTTGCCTACCTATGAGCGGGTTAAAAAAATGGCAGAAGGCGCCGCAATTATGGCCGATGTAGATTATAAGATTACGCTGGTATCCGGAATTTATGAAACCTTGGTCAATCGTTCCGGTGGGGAAATCATGCAGAACAATCTCGAAATTTTAGGCCCCATTACCTACACCGAAGAGGAAACTGCTTTTGGAAAGGCAATTCAAAAGGCTACAGGAAAACCCGAAGTGGGCATGGACAGTAAAATATATCCCTTAAAAGAAACTGAGGAAAACCCAGGTGGAGGCTCAACAGATGTTGGTGATGTAAGTTGGAATGTGCCCAATATTAATTTGGGAGTTACCGTAGCACCTAAAGATACGCCTTGGCATTCATGGGCCGTTGTGGCTTGCGGCGGTATGAGCATAGGTCACAAAGGTATGGTATACGCTGCCAAGGCCATGGGCATGACAATGGTTGACCTATTTGAAAATCCTAAATTGGTGAACAAGGTCAAAGAAGAGTTTAAATCACGTAAAGGTGACGAAGTTTATAAAGCGATGATAGACGGACCACCGCCCATTGGAGAAAATTAAAATTAGAATTGCTATGTTCGGATTATTTAAAAAGAAAAGTGAAGTAGAAAAATTACAGGAAAAATATCAAAAGTTGATGAAAGAAGCTTTTGATCTATCTAAAGTCAATCGAAGTGAAAGTGACTCAAAATATGCCGAAGCAGACGAAATCCAAAAAAAGATTGAATCTCTTTCAAAATAGAACCAACACAGGTTTAATTGCCTTACTATTGATTTTTATTGGTAGTCTCCATGGCGGGTCGGCCCAAAAAAACGAGCTTCATTTATTTGAGTCATTGGTGGGTAAAACATGGATGGCTCAAGGAACATGGGGTGATGGCACCAAATTCAAGCAAGAAGTAACTTTTTCATATGCATTGGACAATAGTTTGGTCATTGCCAAATCATTGGGTTTCACCAACAAGGAACAAACCAAATACGGTCCACGTAACCACGGAATACGAAAATATGATGCAGCGTCGCAATCATTGGTCTTTTGGGAGTTTGATGCTTTTGATGGAGTAACCACTGGTAAAATCTGGTTCGAAGGCAAAAATCATTACTATCAATACGTTTACGGTGAACAAGCCATAACTGATGGTTGGGAATATGTAGATGATGACACCTATAACTTTAGGGTAGGCAGCTTTGAAGATGGAAAATGGAATCAAATCTATCTAGAAACCCAGTTTATAGCAATTAAGCAGGCGTATAACTTCCACTACGACCATTATTCCTTTTTAGTAAAAGATTTAGCAAAAACAGGTGATTTTTATAAAAACGTGCTTCAGTTGGAAGAGATTCCGCATCCATCGGATACAACTAATTTCAAATGGTTCAAATTAAACGGCAATTCACAGTTGCATTTAATTAGAAAAGACACCGTGCCCATGGTCCATAGTAAAAGCATGCATCTTTGTTTGGCCACAACACAGTTGGATGAGCTGATCGACACCTTGAAAATGAACAATATCCCTTTTTCCGATTGGGAGGGGAATGCAAATGGAGTTACGCTCAGGGCAGATGGAGTAAGACAAATTTATATTCAAGACCCTGAAAATAATTGGGTTGAAATCAATACTGCCGCTCATAACTAATAATTCTGAATAATATTAATTAATATATCATGAATAACCCGGTACTTCAAACATTCCCTTTGGGGTTTCCTTGGCAAACCCAAGATCCTTTCCTTTTTTGTGTCTATCATTTAGACCATTACCCAAAAGGCAATGAGAACATGGGGCCAGATCCCAGCCTTTTGGCGGGAAGAAATATTGGGAATGATTTTACAATTAAAGACGGGTGGCGCATGTACCATGGATCTACCGTTCCTGGTTTTCCATATCACCCCCATCGGGGTTTTGAGACCATTACCATTGTCAACAAAGGCTATTGTGATCATTCAGACTCATTAGGGGCCGCAGGCAGGTTTGGACAAGGCGATGTGCAATGGATGACGGCTGGTCGCGGAGTGCAACATTCAGAAATGTTTCCTTTGCTCAACACAAATTCAGGAAACCCTTTAGAACTCTTTCAAATATGGCTCAATTTACCCAAGGCAGATAAGTTTGTAGATCCGCATTTTAAAATGCTATGGCATGAAGAAATTCCGTTAGTCAAAGAAGAACAAGCACAAATCAAAGTTATCGCAGGCACCTATAAAAATCATAAGGCGAGTGCTCCGGCACCCAATTCATGGGCTTCTAAACCTGAAAATGAGGTCGCTGTGTGGAATATTCATGTGAACGACTCCTCAACCTTCACCTTACCAAAAGCAGCTTCAAATGTAACCAGAACACTCTATTTTTATGAAGGAGCGACTATTGTAATCAATGGGCGCAAAATCAATAAGGGCTTCGGTATCACATTAGACGCGCAGGTTGACTGTATTATTGAAGTGGGGACCGAAACTGCACATTTTATGCTATTGCAAGGAAAAGCAATTGAAGAACCTGTGGCTAAATATGGCCCCTTTGTTACGAATACGGAAACGGAAATTCAGCAAGCCATGGAAGAATATAGGCTAACACAGTTTGGAGGATGGCCTTGGCCCCACCCTGATCATGTGCACGACCGTGAAAAAGGCCGTTTTGCGAAATATCCAGATGGTACAATTGTCGAAAAAGACTAACTAAAAGAAGAATATAAAACAATGTCAATTTACTTATAACTACCTTGCGCTCTTAGCAGCAGAAAATGACATTCGAAGATTTACAAATACATCCTTCCATACTTAAGGCACTCAAAGATCAGAACTATAAAGAACCCACTTCTATTCAAGCAAAGGCCATCCCTTTATTGTTACAAAGGCAAGATGTTCTGGGAAGCGCGCAAACAGGGACAGGCAAAACAGCAGCTTTTGCCATTCCAATAATTCAACATCTATCCAACGAGCAGCATTTACAAAAAGGTAAAAAAAGGGTGATGGCACTCATTGTGACCCCTACCCGGGAATTGGCCATTCAAATTGGCGATAGTTTCAGTGCCTACGGAAAGTATACCGGTGTTAAGAACATAGTCATTTTTGGAGGTGTCAATCAACGATCGCAAACCGATGCGCTTAAAAGAGGCGCAGACATTTTAGTTGCCACCCCTGGTCGCTTGCTCGATTTGATGGATCAAGGTTATATTTCATTGGCCGATGTTAAATACTTTGTTCTTGACGAGGCAGACCGTATGCTCGATATGGGATTTATAAATGATATTAAGAAGATTCTGGTCAAACTGCCCAAACAAAGACAATCTTTGTTTTTCTCGGCCACCATGCCCAAGAATATTGTAGACCTTTCACAAAAAATATTGCAGAACCCGAAAAAAGTGGCCGTGAGCCCAGTTTCATCGACAGCAGAAACCATTCAGCAATACTTATATATGACCAATCGTCAAGATAAAAGCAAATTGCTGCAGCATATACTTAAAAATCCCGAAATAGAGCAGGTACTGCTTTTTTCAAGGACCAAACACGGCGCCGATCGTATAGTGCGAAACTTGCGCAAACAACAGATTTCAAGTGCTGCCATTCATGGAGACAAATCACAAAATCAAAGACAAAAGGCCTTAAAAGAGCTGAAGGCGGGTCGTATACGTGTATTGGTAGCTACAGATGTCGCCTCCCGTGGTATCGACATTGACAAACTTCGACATGTAATCAATTATGATATTCCCAATGAGTCTGAAACATACGTGCACAGAATAGGCCGTTGCGGTAGGGCTGGAGAAGAAGGTATTTCCATTTCTCTTTGCGAGCCTGAAGAGAATGCCTTCATTAAAGATATTGAAAAATTGACCAAGCAAAAAATTGAGATAGTTTCCGATAATCCTTTTCCACAGACGGACAAACCCATGACCGATGCAGAAAAAAAGGAATGGGAGCGCGAAAAACAAAAGCGCAAGCAAGAATTTTTTGCCAACCGCAATAAAAAGAAAGCCGGGCCAAAAAAGGGACCCCGAAGAAATAAAAGAAGGTAAAAAGAACTGGAATCTATATTAAATACGCACAATATTTGCCCCTATTGCCCTTAATCGCTCATCAATACGCTCGTATCCCCTATCAATCTGTTCAATATTGTGAATTGTGGACACCCCTTTTGCGGATAATGCGGCAATCAGTAATGAAACCCCTGCCCGTATGTCTGGCGATGTCATTATGGTAGCTTTTAATGAAGATTTAAAATCATGTCCTATGACCGTTGCTCGGTGTGGGTCGCAAAGTATGATTTTGGCTCCCATATCAAGCAGTTTATCCACAAAGAACAGCCGGCTTTCAAACATTTTTTGATGAATGATGACCTCCCCTTTAGCTTGGGTGGCCACCACTAGTAAAATGCTCAATAAATCTGGTGTAAGGCCAGGCCATGGTGCGTCTGCGATGGTCAAAATAGATCCGTCGATAAAGTTTTGTATTTCGTAACCCTTTTCATGTTTGGGAATAAAGATGTCATCTCCCTTTTTTTCGAGTTGAATGCCCAATTTACGGAAGGCATTGGGTATTTGGCCCAAATTTTCCCAACTCACATTTTTTATGGTCAGTTCACTCTTGGTCATGGCAGCCAATCCGATCCAACTTCCTATTTCGATCATATCGGGCAACATGGTATGCTCTGTACCTTCAAGGGATTCAACCCCCTCAATGGTCAAAAGATTCGATCCAATACCACTTATTTTTGCCCCCATGCGATTGAGCATTTTACAAAGCTGTTGCAAGTAAGGCTCACAGGCTGCGTTATAGATGGTGGTCGTACCTTCGGCCAAAACAGCGGCCATAATGATATTGGCCGTTCCCGTGACCGAAGCCTCATCTAAGAGCATATAGGTGCCCGTTAATTTTTTGGCTTCAACACCGTAAAAATGTTCCTCGCGATTATATCTGAATTTGGCACCCAATTTTATGAATCCTTCAAAATGGGTGTCCAGTCTTCTTCTTCCGATTTTGTCGCCACCTGGCTTTGGAATATAGCCTTTGCCAAATCGACCCAATAGCGGGCCAACCAACATTATCGAGCCTCGAAGTCCTTTACCATCAGCTTTAAATTGATCGGATTGTAAATATTCAAGATTGACATCGTCGGCAGAAAACGTGAAACTACCTTTTCCCTTTTTTTGAATTTTCACACCTAAATCTTCCAATAGGGCGATCAATTTATTGACATCTACGATGTCTGGTATATTGTGAATGGTTACTTTGCTCGAGGTAAGCAATACAGCACAAAGTATTTGAAGGGCTTCGTTTTTGGCTCCTTGCGGGGTTATTTCGCCTTTCAATTGATGGCCACCCTCTATTCTGAATGTTCCCATTAAATTGTTGGGTGTTTAGTACCTTTTTTTATTACGATTACCGCGTTGCTGTTTTTTGGAGGTATTGGTGCGGTTTGATTTTTGAATCCTGTTTTTTAAGAACTGGTTGCTTTCGGTCAAGTTTTCACCGTCCGATGCCAAATCAATTTGGCCATTGCTCAACTCTTTTAAATGGGCGAAAATGGCTTTATCTTCGACCGTGTCCTTATTCCAATTCAAATAACATTTTTTCATATGATTGGCAATGGCGTACTCAAGGCCATCCCTTAAGTCGCCCTTCTCCCAACTCACAGCTACATCAATCATTCTTTTAATATTGTTGCCATAGAATCGATACTTAGGATGATTCTGTGGGTACTCCAATGGCTCAGGTCTTTGTTGCAACACCTCTTTGGAGGTAATGGGAAATGGTGAGTCAACGTCCAATTTAAAATCGGACATTATAAATAATTGATCCCACAATTTATGCTGAAAATCGGGTACATCACGCAAATGCGGTTGTAAATTACCCATAACACTGATTATGGCCTGTGCCACCTTATTGCGCTCTTCCTTGTCTTCAATGGAAACGGCATGATCTACCATTTTTTGAAAATGACGTCCATATTCAGGAATAATCAATTTTGAACGCTCGGTGTTATATTCTATGTTTTCTACTAAATTCAAATTGGAAAGTTTATATATGATTAGAAAAAAGGAAGTTGTTCAATAACGACTGCAAATTAAGAAAATTATACGATTATTTGAGTGTTAAAGTGAAATTACCCCTTCGACAAGAGATACTTCCTTATATTTCACTATAACGGCATCTGGGTCTTTTAAATGTACGGTTATGGAAATACTGGTGTAAGTTCCTTTTTTTGACTGTTTGGATTCTATTACCGCCCCTGTATTGTCAAAAATCTTATGAATCTGTTCAATCTTCTTTTTGTCGGTAGGAACAATAAATTTATAGAGATAATCTGCAGGCCATCGTCCATTATCCAACAATTGTTGTTTTAGTCTTTCATAAAACTCATCGGTCTCCTTTTCGTTCATGAACTTTTTTTTACAAATATAAAGGGTTATTCAATATTTTTCTCGCTACGCCCTATTTCATTACTTTGTATTCAAATTTAAAAAGTTGGGTTCAATAAAAATTGCCATTACAGGAGCGCCTGGAACTGGAAAAACCGCTATTATCAACGAATTGGAGCATCATGGGCACTATTGCTTTCATGAAATCATACGATCCATGACCGCCAAAGCTAAAAATGGGATTGCCAATACCGAAGCGGTTTCAAACCCTTTAATGTTCGTTGATGACCCTTATGCCTTTAATCTACAGCTGTTAAATTCTCGAGCAGCGGATTATTCTGCCGCAGCACAAATGCACGGTCCGCTTTATTTTTTTGATCGCGGCTTACCCGATGTTATCGCTTATATGGATTATTTTAATCAATCTTATGGCCATGAGTTCATCACTACATGCCAGAAACACAGATATGATGCCATATTTATTTTGCCTCCTTGGAAAGAAATATACGTATCTGACAATGAGCGTCTTGAATCTTTTGAACAGGCAGAGGCATTACATGGGCATCTGATGCAGGCCTACAATAAATTCAATTATAATCCCATAGAAGTTCCAAAGTCAACGGTAGAAGATCGTATTACCTTTATCTTAAATAAAATTAAAACGCTTTAGTGCAAGAGTTACCAAAGAACATTTTAAAGCAATATTGGGGTTTTACTGCATTCAGAGGTTCTCAAGAACCTTGTATCAATGCACTGTTGAACCAAAAGGACGTATTTGCCTTAATGCCCACGGGCGGTGGCAAATCATTATGTTATCAAATCCCTGCCCTAGCCCTTGAAGGTATCTGTATAGTTGTTTCGCCCTTGATTGCATTGATCCAAAATCAAGTGGACAATCTTAAATCAAAGAATATTAAGGCTATTGCTCTTACTGGTGGAATTTCTTTTGAAGAATTGAACAATCTTTTAGATAATTGCCTCTATGGTAATTATAAATTTCTCTATCTGTCGCCAGAACGACTACAGCAATCATTGGTGCAAGATCGAATCCGTCAAATGAACGTGAGCCTTTTGGCGATTGATGAAGCACATTGTATTTCGCAGTGGGGCAATGATTTTAGACCCTCCTATTTAGAGTGTGCCGTTTTGAGGGAAATGGCCCCAAAAGCACCCATGATAGCCTTGACCGCAACGGCTACAAAAAAGGTGCAAATTGATATTCTTGAGAATCTAAAATTACGGTCACCCTTAATCGTGAAAGATTCTTTCGAAAGAAAAAATATTGGATTTCAGGTCATACTTTGTGAGGACAAACGTTACCCCCTTGAAAAATTATTTAAAAAGTATAAGGGATGTGCCATAGTGTATGTGAGAACCAGAAGAAAAACATTTGAACTGAGCAATCATTTGAACAAATTAGGTATTTCGGCCACTTTTTACCATGGTGGACTGTCCAAAGAGCAAAAAAAAGACCGGCTAAATGTCTGGCTAAAAGATGATGTACGTGCAATGGTGGCAACGAATGCTTTTGGTATGGGTGTTGACAAGGCCGATGTGCGAATGGTTTTGCATTACCAAATTCCTGATAGTATAGAAAATTACTTTCAAGAAGCTGGCAGATGCGGTAGAGATGGTAAGGCAGCCAAGGCCATATTACTCTATAAAACCGAGGATATCGTAATTGCAGAAAAACAGTTCATTCATTCATTACCAGATGCCCAATATGTGAAACAGGTATATGGAAAACTAAATACCTATTTTCAAATTGCCTATGGTGAAGGAAGTGGTGAATCTTTTGATTTAAATTTCAATGACTTTTGTGGCCGTTATGAACTTAATCCGTTTTTGGCACACAATGCACTTAGAATACTGGATCAACATGCGGTAATATCATTGACAGAAGCATTCAATCAAAAATCTACTCTATTGTTTACCGTGACCAAGGCCACTTTATTTGATTACTTGGATGCAAACCCAACGCTTGCCCATATTTTAGTGACCACTTTACGAACTTATGGTGGCCTTTTTGATTATGAGACGCCAGTCAATTTAAATTTGCTTTCAAAAAAACTGAACCTGAGCGAACAACAAATAAAAAAGGTATTTGAAAAATTACAGGACGACGATATAGCCATTTGTAATTTAGCCTCAACAGATTTGAAAGTTACCTTCTTGGTATCACGTGAAGATGACCGCACCATAAACCCTTTTGCACCTAAAATCAGAGCATTGAACCAAAACAAATTGGCGCAATTTGATGCCATTATGGCCTATATTAAAAATGAGAAATTGTGTAGAAGTCAGTTTCTATTGGCTTATTTTGGTGAAAAGGATTCACAAAAGTGTGGTCAATGCGACATCTGTAAGTCATATAATGCGACTAAGGATGAAGTTGAAAATTTAAAACTAAAAATCGTCGATATTTTGGCAAAAAAGAGTCTTTCTTCAAGAAACCTCTCAAATATGATTGAAGAAGATGAATCTATGGTAATCGATGCATTGCGCGAACTATTGGAAAATGAAACAATATCTTTGAACCAAAAAAATGAATATGGCCTCAGCTGATTCTAAAAATGGCTTGCGAATCGTATATATGGGAACTCCCGAATTTGCCGTTGCCGGGCTACAGCGCCTACTTGAGGCCAATTACGCAGTTGTAGGGGTGGTAACCGCCCCTGATCGCCCTGCAGGCCGGGGAAGAAAAATTCAAGAGTCGGCAGTAAAAAAATATGCGAATAAACAAGGTTTACCGGTATTGCAACCTACCAATTTAAAAAAGTCCGAATTTTTAGCACAATTGAAGACGCTTAACGCCAATTTACAAATCGTCGTTGCATTTAGAATGCTTCCCAAATTGGTTTGGGACATGCCGCTATATGGCACATTCAACCTGCACGCCTCCTTATTACCACAGTATCGAGGCGCCGCACCCATTAACTGGGCCATTATCAACGGAGAAAAGCAAACAGGTGTGACCACCTTCTTTATTGATGACAAGATCGATACCGGTGAAATCATTTTACAAAAGAAAACGTCTATTGGCGCAGAAGAGACTGCCGGTGAACTTCATGATCGATTAATGGTTTTAGGAGCAACCTTGATATTGAAAACAGTTGAACAAATCGAAAAAGGACAAATTAAGGCCACTAAACAACCTAGTTTTGATACCCTAAAATCGGCCCCTAAAATTCATAGGGAAACTTGTGAAATTGATTGGTCAAAATCTATATTAAGCATTTATAACCAAATACGCGGGCTAAGCCCCTATCCTACAGCATTTACCACCTTGGTAGATGATGGGGTAGAATTTTTTTTAAAAATATATAGGGCCAAGCAAGAGTTCGAAAATCACACACATAAAGTCGGCACCCTCATTTGTGATAAAAAAACCATGAAAGTAGCTGTACAAAATGGTTATATTAATTTGATTGAGATACAACTGCCTGGCAAGCGAAAAATGAAAGTGACAGAAGCCTTGAACGGATTATCATTGACCCAAGAGGCGTATGTTCGGTAAAGCCTTACTACGACTAGGCTGCGGAATTTTGTTAAAAATGATCGCTTTTATCAACAAACCCATTGAGTTATCAACAAATAGGGCGATTTCCCTTTGTTTTCCTTGCTTCTGCGGCAAATCCATATAAATTTGTTCAGCAATTAAAATTATTTTTAACAACACTTAATTTTATCCCATTATGAACAAAACAGAATTAATCGATGCAATGGCAGCTGATGCTGGCATCACAAAGGCAGCAGCCAAAAAAGCATTGGAATCTTTCTTAGGAAACGTTGAGAAGTCTCTTAAAAAAGGAAACAGAGTTTCTTTGGTAGGATTCGGATCATGGTCTGTTTCTAGAAGAAATGCAAGAGAAGGTAGAAATCCACAAACTGGACAAACTATCAAAATTGCAGCTAAAAATGTTGTGAAGTTTAAAGCAGGAGCCGAGTTGGGCAAAGCAGTAAACTAATATCCATAAGTTTTGATATTCAAAAGCACCTCTCATTCAGAGGTGCTTTTATTTTTTGTAGGTTTTTGTAATTATGGCATAAAATGTTACATTTAGTTTTGATACCAAAGCAACATGTTAAGTTTAGAACCTAAAAAAGGACAGTTATTGATTGCAGAACCAACTTTAACGGGTGATGTTTCGTTCAATCGTTCAGTTGTTCTATTGGCAGAACACAACGAAGAAGGCTCTGTCGGGTTTATCTTGAACAAACCTTTGGAATATAATATTACAGACCTGATTACGGAGATTCAAGTGCCTTTTAAAGTATACAATGGCGGGCCTGTTGAACAAGATAATTTATATTTTATTCATAAGGTGCCACACTTGATAGAAGATAGCATTGAAATTTCTGATGGCATTTACTGGGGTGGCAATTTTGAAAAAACCATTGAACTGGTAAACAATCTATCGATAACCGAAGATGACATTCGGTTTTTTCTGGGATACTCCGGTTGGGATTCACTTCAATTAAACCAAGAATTGACCTCAAAATCTTGGGTAGTGGTACAAAATGAACATCAGAGCAATATCATACAAAAGTCTGCCAATGCCTTTTGGCGTGAAAAAATGTTGGAATTGGGCGGAGAATATTTAATATGGTCCAATGCCCCTGAGAATCCCGCTCTGAATTAAGCCAATCTGGCCTTGGCATTTAATTGTCCTACCAAAATTTTCGCAACTTCATTAGTATACACCTTTTTGCGATAATTGCCTATGGAGTTAATACCCGTTAAATCATTGGCAATAAACAATTCATCTGCTTTTTGCAGCTCAAAGGGCGATATGGAAGTTTCTTCCAATTGATAGTCTGTCAAATTCATCGCCAGTTCAATAAGCTGCTTGCGCACTATTCCGTCAATACAACCATCCGTTAGCGGTGGTGTTTTTATATGATTGGCTGTAATCATGAATAGATTGCCAGCTATCGCCTGCACAACATGTTTATTGGTATTGATCAAAAGACAACTATCATAGCCGTTCTCCTGTGCATAAATTTGAGCTACGACATTGATGGACTTGTTATTGGAGTTCAAATTGGACAACATATCACTGTTCAGATAGAAATCTTTGAAAAGCTCAACTTTTAAACCCTTTTCATCTAAAATGAAAAAAGGATTATCCAAAGGTTTTACTTTTATTAGATAATCAACCGAGGTATCATTGACCGTATTGTCCATACCATTTCGGCGAACCACGATGATAGTGACCGCTACCGGTTTATTTTCCAAACCGCTTTTAGAAATTGTATTCCGAATCGCATCTTCCAAAAACTCCATGGTAAACTCCATGGGTATTTCCATACGAAGAATACGCATGCTGGACATCAATCTAAAATAATGCGCTTCCCAAAACATAAAAGCGCCATTGATGACTCTTAACTTTTCAATAAGGGCATCACCAAATTCCAAAACTCTGCTATTGGCATTAATAATTGGTGAAACAGGATCAAAAAAGGAACCGTTAAAATTTACCATAAAAAAAGGCCTTGTTACACAAGGCCAAAGATAAGGTTTCGTTATAGATTCTTTATTTTGAACCCAGCACTTGTTTTAAATCGGCTATTTGATTCTCCCATAACATTTTAGCTTCATCCAATTCATCTTCTTCTGCGAAATCACTGATGAACAATGAAACATCCTTTGTTATTTCATCAACGATGATGCGCATTTCAAAGAAACAATTGTCATCGTTGTCAACCCAAGTAAATTTTACAAACTCATCGGTCTTTCTTTTGAGCAACTTGGCTACTTCTTCGGCACCATCCCAAATGAAGGTGAACCGTTCGCCCCTTGAATTGACATTGTCAGCAAACCATTCCGATAATCCTGATGGTGTTGAAATGTATTGGTAGAGCAATTGAGGTGAGGACTGTATCACAAACTCAATTTCAAATTTTTGTTTATCGGTCATGCTTTGGGCTATTTTCTTAATTTGGGTTATTGTTGGGTAATATAAAAAAATAAATGTCAATTAATAAATTAATTGCGAATTTTGATTGGGCCAAAATTAACCTTTATATTTGCAGCCGCTTAAAAGCAACACGGCGAGGTAGCTCAGGCGGTTAGAGCGCAGGATTCATAACCCTGAGGTCGGGGGTTCAAGTCCCCCTCTCGCTACATAGAAAACCCAAGGTTTTAAACCTTGGGTTTTTTATTTATATCCTTCAATTATGAATGTTTTTGGATAACAATCATATGTTTATTGATCATTACCGATGAAATATAGGTAATCAATACTTTAGATAACTCGTAAAATGAAAACAATTACCCAAATTTTAATAGGTTTGATGAATCAACTACAGGTAAAATGGAAGCTAAAAAAAGAACCCTCGAAGTACAAAGAGAAGAATTTTCCAACGGCAAATTTATTGCTACTCCCTTAGCAGGTTTGATTGTTTGGGGCATAATAGGATTTGTTGGATTGTTTTTCTCAAAAACAGTGGCCGTTTGGTCCATTTTTATTGGAACCGGTAGTATTGTTTATATAGGTCTCTTCCTTTCAAAATTTACGGGAGAAAATTTTTTAGATAAGAATAAACCAAAGAATGTATTTGACACTCTTTTTCTAGTAACTGTTTGCCAAGCTGTACTGGTTTATGCTATCGCAATACCTTTCTTTATTATTGACTACAGCTCCCTACCTCTGACAGTGGGTATTTTGACGGGATTGATGTGGCTGCCTTTTTCTTGGATAGTACAACACTGGGTTGGCTATTTTCATGCCATTTCACGAACTTTATTGGTGCTAATGTTATGGTACCTAGTACCTGAGCATAGATTTGTAGCAATACCATTTATGATTGTATTCATTTATTTGACCACACTCATCATTTTGGGGAAGCGAAAAATAAAATGATTTTCAATATATTTTACCTGTGGTCCAACCTTTTTTGTACCAAGCGATTTCGTTGGCCTTTATTCAGTATGACATTCTATTGATTATGATGGGTAGCAGCGTCCTAACCTTAGAACATTCAAGTTGGCAAGGTATTACCTTTTTATGGGCGGTGGAAAATTCATAAGCACAGTTCGGTAAACAATTAGAACGATACAGCACAAATAAATTGGTCAAAGAATTCATTTTTTGAATATTGAGGCATAATTCAAGGCATATGAAAATATTGGTCATTGGCGCCTCTGGTGCCACCGGAAAGCATATCATAAAACAGGCGTTATTGCAGAATCATAAGATAACGGCTCTAGCACGAAAACCGAATAAAATTAAGTTTAAGCATCCCAATTTAACCGTTGTTCAGGGTGATGTTTTAAAACCCAAAACCCTCAAACTGGCAATAGATGGTCAAGATGCTGTACTATCGGCCTTGGGCCATAAAAAGTTTATCATCAAAACAACAATCCTTTCAAGGGGAACCAAGAATATCATTGAGGCCATGCAGAATGCCAGTGTCAAAAGGTTAATTTGTATTACTTCTTTGGGAATCAACGATAGTCGTTTTAAAATGGGGATTTATTATACCTTATTTGTAATTCCATTTATTCTATTGTTTTATTTTTTGGATAAGGAAAAACAGGAAAGACTTATTGAAGCATCGCAACTTGATTGGACCATAATAAGGCCTGCACAATTGACCAACGGCAACTTGCGCACCAATTATAAACATGGCGAAAAACTGGGACACTACCTGTTAACTAAACTTGTTTCAAGGTCTTCTGTAGCGCATTTTATGTTGCGAGAACTGAAAGAAGGCTATTATATGCATCAAAAACCGGCCCTTAGCTTTTAAAACTAAAGTGCTTCTTGTATAATCTTCTCCACCACCTCGGGATTTAACAAGGTGGAGGTGTCACCTAGATTACTTGTCTCCTTAGATGCTATCTTTCTTAAAATACGACGCATAATTTTTCCGCTTCTTGTTTTTGGAAGCCCTGGCACAAATTGAATTTTATCCAGCTTGGCTATGGGACCTATATGTTCTGTTATAACTTGATTAATTTCCCTCTTCAAATTCTCACGGTCACGATTTTCTCCGGTTTCTTTTAAAATGACATACCCATACAAGGCGTTACCTTTAATGTCATGTGGAAAGCCAACAATGGCCGATTCTGCTACTGCAGGATGTTCATTGATCGCATCTTCTATGGGGGCAGTCCCTAAATTGTGACCTGAAACGATGATGACATCATCTACCCTACCGGTAATTCTATAATAGCCCACCTCATCTCGCAAGGCGCCATCACCTGTAAAATACATATTCTTAAAAGCTGAAAAATAGGTGTCTTTATATCGTTTATGATCGCCCCAAATCGTCCTTGCTATGGCCGGCCAAGGAAATTTGATACAAAGTCTGCCATCGACTTGATTGCCTTTAATTTCTTTTCCATTTTCATCCATCAATACAGGTTGTACACCTGGCATGGGTAAGGTGGCATAGGTTGGTTTGGTCGGTGTGGAAAACGGTATGGGAGAAATGAGTATTCCCCCGGTTTCGGTTTGCCACCAAGTATCTACGATGGGACATTTTTTCTCTCCAACATGATCATTGTACCAATGCCAGGCCTCTTCATTGATAGGCTCACCAACGGTACCCAACACTTTTAAGCTAGACAAATCATATTTGGTGACAAAGTCCAAATTCTCTTTGGCCAATGCCCTAATGGCGGTTGGTGCCGTATAAAATTGGGTGATTTTATGTTTTTGAACAATTTCCCAAAAACGTCCAAAATCTGGATACGATGGCACGCCCTCAAACATCACGGTTGTGGCGCCGTTTGCCAAAGGACCATATACAATATATGAATGACCTGTTATCCATCCGATATCTGCCGTACACCAATACACATCATCTTCGCGATATTGAAATACATTTTTGAACGTATATGCGGTATAAACCATATACCCAGCTGTGGTATGCATCATGCCCTTGGGTTTACCGGTAGATCCAGATGTATATAAAATGAACAGAGGGTCTTCAGCATCCATTCGTTCGGGCGATATTTCAGCATAAGCTTTGTCCAACAAGGGCTGTAACCAATGATCCCTGCCGACTTTCATATTTATATCGCTATTGATACGCTTGGCCACTAACACTGTTTTTACTCCGGGGCATTGCTCTAATGCTTCATCTACAATTCCTTTTAGATCAATAGATTTGTTGCCACGATACGAACCATCGGACGTTAACACCATTTTTGCTCCACAATCATTGACGCGAGTTGCCAAGGCCGTTGAGGAAAACCCAGCAAAAACAACGGAATGAATAGCACCAATACGAGCGCAGGCGAGTACGGATACTGCCAATTCAGGTATCATCGGAAGGTAAATCACTACCCGATCTCCTTTTTGCACGCCCATTTCTTTCAATACGTTGGCAAATTTGCACACTTTGGCGTGCAACTCCCTGTAGGTGATATGTTGTGCTTCTTCTTTAGGATCATTGGGTTCAAATAGGATGGCAGTTTTATCACCTCGAATATGCAAATGACGATCAATACAGTTTTCGGTTATGTTTAATTGAGCACCATCAAACCATTTAATTTCGGGCTTGGTAAAATCCCATTTTAGAACCTCGTCCCATTTTTTTCTCCAGACAAAATGCTCTTCTGCAATTTCTTCCCAAAAGCTCTCTGGATTACGCACCGATTTACGATATACCTGAAAATATTCTTCTAAGTGTTTTATGTGATAGTTACTCATCTTATTGAAAAATTATGAACTTTCTAAAATTATGAAATTTGCTTTCGTTTAATGTTCTATGGCATCGCCAGCACCTTTGGGTATACGTATATTCTCTACGATTTCTTTTACTTCAAGGGGTGGTTCCGGAGTAAATTTTGAAACTGCCAAGGCCACTATAAAATTAATAATCATTCCAACAGTACCGAAACCTTCGGGTGAGATTCCAAACCACCATTTATCTTCTGTATTTGATTCGGCATCTCCTATCCAACCTAATTTAAAACGGGCAATATAATATGTGGTCACGCCAAGGCCCATAACCATGCCCGAAATAGCGCCTTCGCGGTTCATACGCTTGCTAAAAATGCCCATAACGATTGCCGGAAAAAAAGATGATGCGGCCAAACCAAAGGCAAGTGCGACTACCGATGCAACAAATCCAGGGGGGTTGATTCCAAAATAACCGGCTACAATTACGGCTAAAAAAGCAGAGAAACGGGCAATCGCCAACTCCGTGCGATCTGAAATTTTGGGAGCTATTTGTTTTTTGATCAAATCATGTGAAATAGATGTTGAAATCACCAATAGCAAGCCTGCGGCAGTCGATAGGGCGGCAGCCAGTCCCCCAGCCGCAACCAAGGCGATTATCCAATTTGGAAGACCCGCGATTTCTGGGTTGGCCAATACGGTTATATCACGATCAATGTACAACTCGTTTGAATTACCACTGCTGTTTGATATTAATCGTTGTCCATTGGCTCCATTACCTTGAATGAACATAGGTTGTTTACCATCAATAGCAGAACCAGGTAAGTATTGTATCTTCCCATCACCATCTTTATCGGTCCAAGCAATGAGTCCAGTATTTTCCCATTTCGTAAACCATGGCGGAATTTCTTTATAAGGCTGGTCTTGAACGGTCTCCATCAAATTTGTTCTTGCAAATACTGCAATGGCTGGCGCCGTTGTGTATAGTATAGCGATGAAGAACAGTGCATAACCTGCCGATTTACGAGCATCACTAACTTTGGGAACAGTGAAAAATCTTATGATAACATGTGGCAAGCCGGCCGTGCCAAGCATCAATGCCGCTGTAATGAAAAATACATCAATAGTTGATTTACTGCCATCTGTATAGGCCGTAAAACCCAGCTCGGTCATTAAACCGTCTAATTTGTCCAAAAGATAAACCCCATCTTCACCCGCAGAGCCAAATCCCAATTGTGGTATGGGGTTGCCTGTTGCCATTAAGGATATAAAAATGGCCGGCACCATAAAAGCAAATATGAGCACACAATATTGAGCAACTTGGGTATAAGTGATCCCTTTCATTCCTCCTAAGAAAGCATAGAACAAAACAACGGCCATTCCTATGTAGACACCTGTATTTACCTCAACATCCAAAAAACGTGAAAATACTACGCCAACCCCTCGCATTTGTCCTGCGACGTATGTAAATGAAACAAACAAGGCTGCTATGACCGCAACCGATCTTGCCACATTCGAATAATATCTGTCACCAATAAAATCGGGAACGGTAAACTTGCCAAATTTCCTTAAGTATGGGGCAAGTAATAGCGCCAATAACACATAACCGCCGGTCCATCCCATCAAGTATACAGAACCGTCATAGCCTGAGAATGCAATAATACCGGCCATTCCCAAAAAGGATGCAGCAGACATCCAATCGGCGGCCGTCGCCAACCCATTCGCCAATGGAGATACCCCTCCACCTGCAACGTAAAAATCTTTGGTTGATTTGGCTCTTGACCAAATTGCAATTCCAATATATAAAGCAAAGGTAAGTCCGACGATGATAAAAGTCCAGGTTTGAATGCTCATTCGTCTATTCGTTTACTTTAAATTTTTTATCCAATCTGTTCATAAGCAGGACATAGATAAAAATGAGAAGAACAAATACATAAATTGAACCTTGCTGGGCAAACCAGAAACCTAATTTAAATCCGCAAATACGTATCGTATTAAGTTGATCAACAAATAAAATACCGAAACCATAGGAAACTAAAAACCAAATGGATAATAGTATTGAGAGATACTTTAAGTTTTTATTCCAGTATTTTTTTCGAAGTGCTTTGTCCATATCCAAATTTGATATGGTAAGATATTAAATTGAATTGAGATAGTTGGTCAAGTTATTAAGTATACGCCCTAGAATATCTGCCACATCGGCCTTTTGGAACGGTTCTCCCATGATACTCTCATATAACTCTATATAACGGTCGGATACTGTTTCAATATAGGCATCACTCATTTCAGGAACTTTTTGACCTTCCAAACCTTGAAAACCATTGGCAATAAGCCATTGCCTTACAAACTCCTTTGACAACTGCTTTTGGGTCTCGCCGTTGGCCTGTCTTTGGGCATAACCATCTTGGTAAAAGTATCTTGAAGAATCTGGTGTGTGTATCTCATCTATGAGTACAATCTCCCCTTCTTTTGTTCTTCCGAATTCATATTTGGTATCGACCAAAATAAGTCCACGCTTTGCGGCCAGCTCTGTCCCACGTTGAAAAAGGGCCTTGGTGTAATTTTCCAATACGTCGTAATCCTCTTTAGAAACAATACCGCGTTTTAAAATTTCTGTCTTTGAAATATCTTCATCATGATCCCCTTTATCGGCTTTGGTGGCGGGTGTAATAATAGGCTGTGGAAAAGGGTCATTCTCTTTCATTCCGTCGGGCATGGCCTCCCCACACAAAATGCGTTGGCCTGCTTTGTACTCTCGCGCCGCATGTCCGGACAAATATCCTCTTATGACCATTTCAACCTTAAACGGCTCGCATGCTTTACCCACGGCCACATTGGGGTCTGGAGTGGCCATTAACCAATTGGGCACAATGTCTCGGGTGGCTTGCATCATTTTGGTGGCAATCTGATTCAATATTTGCCCTTTGTAAGGAATTCCTTTGGGCATAACCACGTCAAAAGCCGATAGACGATCGGTGGCCACCATGACCAAAATATCTTCTTTTAGGGTATATACCTCCCTAACCTTGCCTTTATAAACAGATTGTTGACCTGGAAACTTGAAGTTGGTTTCCATCAATGTTTTTGACATACCCATTAATTTTGATGCTCAATATTTTTGTAGGCGTCAATGACCTTTTTAACCAGTTTGTGGCGAATCACATCTTTATCATCTAAATAGATGATGCTTATACCTTTGACATTCTTCAAAATCAAGAGTGCCTCTTTTAAGCCCGAAATAACACGACGAGGTAAATCTATTTGTCCAGGATCACCCGTCACCAAAAACTTGGCATTTTTGCCCATTCGGGTTAGGAACATCTTCATTTGAGCGTGGGTAGTATTTTGTGCCTCATCCAGGATAACAAAGGCATTGTCCAATGTTCTACCTCTCATAAAGGCCATAGGGGCAATTTGAATGGTACCATCCTCTATGTATTTGGTCAATCTCTCGGGAGCGATCATATCGCGAAGGGCATCGTATAAAGGCTGCATATAGGGATCAAGTTTTTCCTTTAAATCACCTGGCAAAAATCCAAGGTTCTCCCCTGCCTCGACAGCGGGTCTGGTCAAGATAATTCTTTTGACCTGCTTTTCTTTAAGTGCTTTGACTGCCAAGGCAACCCCAGTGTAGGTCTTTCCAGTTCCAGCAGGGCCAATGGCAAAGACCATATCATCTACCTTACACGCATCGACCAATCGGCGCTGATTAGCTGTTTGCGCCTTTATCAATCGGCCATTTAAACCATGAACCAATACCTCGCCACTGGCTTTTGATGACTGATAATCTTCTTGCCCATTGCTCGTCAATACCCTTTCAATGGCATTTTCATCCAATTTATTGTACTTGGCAAAATGGGCCGTGAGCATATCAAAACGTTTGTCAAACTCTTCCAGTAGCTCTTCATCGCCATAAACCATAATTTTGCTGCCCCTGGCCACAATTTTAAGCTTTGGAAAATACTTTTTTAGTAAATCAATGTTTTGGTTTTGTTGTCCAAAAAATTCCCTTGGACTTATTTCGGTGAGTTCTATAATGAGTTCGTTCAAAAAAATTGACTATTAGGGGTTGTCGAATAATTTCAAAATTCTGGTACTGCCTTTTTGTGTAATTTTACACACAAACTTAACCAAAAAAGGCTTCTAACAAGCAAAAACATATCAACAGCACCATATGGCAATCATTACATTGACTACCGATTTTGGATACAAAGACCATTTTGTAGCTGCCATTAAGGGTGCTATTCTTAAAGAGGATTCCAATACAGTGATTGTTGATATTTCTCATGATATTGCGCCATTTAATATACAGGAATGCGCCTATATATTAAAAAATGCATACAGCCACTTTCCACCGGGTACAATTCATATAATAGGTATTGATGCAGAAAAATCACCTGAAAATGAACATATTTTGGTTAAGGTTGATGGCCATTATTTTATTGGAAGCAATAATGGGGTCATGTCGTTAATAACCAATGAAATACGACCTGAAAAAATTGCTAGAATCGATATACCAAACCTTGACGAGAATTCTTTTCCCGAGCTTGAAGTATTTGTGAAGGCCGCCTGTCATTTGGCTCGTGGAGGAACCGCAGAGATTGTTAGCAAGCCCTTTAAAGAATTACGTCAAATAAAAGAATTTGAACCCAGAGTACTGGATGGTGGCAATACCATAGTTGGCAACGTCATTTATATCGACAATTATGGCAATGTGGTGACCAACATTCAAAAACCAGTATTTGAGGCCTATCGAAAAGGAAGGAAATTTGAAATCATTGCCAGGCGTGTAAAGATCAACGCCATTTATAACAGTTACAATGGCATTATCAATTTTCAACTTGAAAAAAACCAACGAAAAGGTCCCGGTGATCTGCTGGCCCTATTTAACTCGGCAGGTTTTATTGAGCTGGCTATTTACAAAAGTGATTTAAACAGTGTTGGTGGGGCATCAACTTTAGTAGGTTTAAGCTATAGGGATACCATAACCATTAACTTTATATAAATGTTGGTACGAATTGTAAAATTAACTTTTAAGCCAGAAAATATTTCTAGTTTTGAACAAATTTTCGAGGAAACAAAATTGAACATTCGAAATTTTGAAGGCTGTCGTTTACTTGAACTGTACCAAGAAATGGACAACCCCGCGGTTTTTTTCACTTACAGTTACTGGGATCATGCCCAGGCTTTGGACAGTTATCGCCAATCGGAGTTCTTCAAAAACGTTTGGTCCAGGACCAAAATTTTATTTGCGGCCAAACCAGAAGCTTGGAGTGTTAATAAAAAGCAGACACTTAATTAAAATTGTATGCTGGCCATTTATAAGAAAGAATTGCACACATTTTTTGGTTCACCGATAGGTTATTTGATTGTGGGCCTTTTTCTAACCTTGAATAGCCTGTTCTTATGGGTGTTCAAAAATGATTATAATGTTTTTGATTATGGGTTTGCCGACCTTAGTAAGTTCTTCTTTTTAACACCTTGGGTATTCTTGTTCATGATACCTGCCATAACAATGAAGAGTTTTTCTGATGAAAACAAAATGGGGACCTTAGAACTTTTATTAATTAAGCCCATAGGACTTTGGAGAATTGTACAAGGAAAATTTTGGGGTGCTTTTAGCGTCACCTTAATTGCCTTAATACCAACCCTAATTTACGTTTTCTCCATTTCACAGTTGGGAACCACCCTGGGCAATTATGATTTGGGTATGGTAATAGGATCATACTTTGGACTGATTTTTCTGGTTTTTGTGTTCACGGCTATAGCTCTATTTGCTTCATCTATTTCATCGAATCAGATATTGGCATTTATCCTTGGAGGCTTACTCTGTTTTTTGTTTTACTTTGGCTTTGAGGCTGTTGCAAGTTTATTCAGCTCTGGAGAAATCAAAGATTTCGTTTCAAGTTTGGGCGCCCGAGCCCATTTTAACACTATAGCTAGTGGATTGATTGATTCCCGCGATTTGGTCTATTTCGCATCTATTGGACTATTTTTTCTTCTAATGACCCAATTGCGGTTAAAACATTTGTCAAAATGAAGAACCATTGGTTTAAAAAGGCGGGACTTTCATTTGTATTGGTCTTATTTGTCAATTTAATTTCGCACTATTTATACAAACGTTTTGATTTAACTGAAGACCAAAGATACACCTTGTCCGAAGCTGCTTTGCAATCGGCAAACAAGTTCAATGGAACGGTTACAATCGATGTTTTACTAGATGGTAACTTACCTGCCGAATTTTCCAGATTAAGAACCGAAACCCTTTTGCTGCTAGAACAATTTAAGTCGAAAAACCAAGGTATCTCAGTGAATTTTATTAATCCTTTGGCCGAATCCGGACCAAGGGAAAATACCATCGCGGAGTTACAATCATTGGGACTCACGCCCGCCAATATTACCATTGAGGAAGATGGCAAGGTCACACAAGAATTGGTTTTTCCTTGGGCAATGGTCAATTACAACAATCAGACCGTAAGGGTGCCTTTGCTCAAAAATAAATTGGGGGCTAATACAGAGGACCGCATCAACAATTCGGTCCAGCAATTGGAATATGCTTTCGCCGACGCCTTCACCAAATTGACAACCCAAAATAAAAAACGCGTGGCAGTCATCAAAGGCAACGGCGAATTGCAAGATATATTTATATCGGATTTTTTGACAACGTTACGCGAATATTATAACATTGGAGCCATTACCCTAGATTCAGTTTCGGTAAACCCTCAAGGGGTTTTAAATCAGCTCAATAATTTCGACTTAGCACTGGTGGCCAAACCAACAGAAGCTTTTACAGATGAAGAAAAATACATTCTGGATCAATATATTGTCAATGGTGGCAAATCAATTTGGCTTATTGATCAAGTAGCCATGCAATTGGACAGCCTTTTCAATGCAAAGGGAAGTGCTGTAGCTACTCAAAAAAATCTCAATTTAAACGACTTGTTCTTTAAATATGGCCTGCGTATAAACCCCGTTTTGGTCAATGACCTTTACAATACGCCGATCGTATTGGCAACAGGCGAGGATACCAATGCGCAGTACAACCCAGTGCCTTGGGTGTACCACCCCATGGTCTTCTCAAAAAACAACCATCCCATCAATACCAATATCGAAGCGCTACGTCTTCAATTCGCCAATGTTTTGGACACTTTGCCCAATGTCATGAAAAAAACGATTATACTTCAAACATCTCCGCTTTCAAAAATAGAAGGCGTGCCCAAGGAAATCAGCTTTGAGATTATTGGTGCAGCACCACAAAAAGCTGATTATACCAATCAAGGCAATCTGCCTTTAGCTGTACTATTGGAAGGACATTTTAATTCTGCTTTTGCCAATCGAGTAAAACCAATAGTTATAGGAAATACTATTGAAAAAGGCCCCGAAAACAAAATGTTGGTGGTTGCCGACGGAGATATTATCAAAAACCAGTTGCGCAATGGAAAACCGTTGGAATTGGGCTATGACAAATGGACAAACAACTATTACGGCAACAAAGAATTCTTGGTCAATGCGGTGAATTACCTATTGGACGACAACGGACTTATAAACATTAGAAACAAAAAAGTTAGCATACCCCTTTTGGATGTGAAAAAAATAGCCAATCAAAAAACAAAGTGGCAACTAATAAATATAGGGCTTCCCATAGTTTTATTAGTGGTTTTTGGATTGATATATGGCTTTATTAGAAAGAAGACAATGGCCCGTGCCGTGTTAATAAAATAGTTTCTTAAGCAAATTCTTTTCAAATATCTTTGCTTTTATCGACCAATGACTAGGGAAATCCTTTTTGAGATGTTTGAGGGAGCCCATTAAAAATCAGATTGAATGAAATTCATAGTATCCAGTACGTATTTATTAAAGCAACTTCAGGTATTGGGAGGGGTAATAAATAACAACAATACACTTCCTATTTTAGACAACTTTCTTTTTGACCTTGCAAAAAATAAGCTGACCGTTTCAGCATCAGATCTGGAAACCACCATGTGCTCCGTTCTTAAGGTCGATTCTGATTCTGAGGGGACAATTGCGGTGCCTGCACGTTTGTTGTTGGAAACCCTGAAAACCTTTCCTGAACAGCCATTGACTTTTGTAGTGGAAGACAATAACACTGTCGAAATAAGCTCCAATCACGGTAAATATGCACTGGCATATGCAGATGGAGCCGAGTTTCCCAAAACAATTGAACTGTCCAACCCAAGTGCTACAAACATAATGGGTGACATTTTGGCCACAGCGATTAACAAAACCATTTTTGCTGCCGGCAATGATGACCTTCGCCCAGTGATGAGCGGGGTCTTTTTTCAATTTTCTACAGAGAATTTGACTTTTGTGGCCACAGATGCCCATAAGTTGGTAAAATATCAGAGGCATGATGTGCAAGCTTCTGAGGTGGCCGAGTTTATTATGCCCAAAAAACCTCTTACTCTGCTCAAAGGCATACTTGCTGGGTCAGAATCTGAGGTCAAAATTGAATACAACGATAGTAATGCCAAATTCACCTTTGATGATACTGAATTAATTTGTAGGCTTATTGATGGCAAGTACCCTAATTATGAGGCAGTGATTCCTAAAGAGAATCCAAATAAGCTTTCCATTTCAAGAAACCAATTTTTAAGTTCCGTGCGTCGTGTATCCATTTTCTCTAATAAGACTACCCATCAAATACGACTGAAGATTGCAGGGGCCGAATTGAACATTTCGGCCGAAGATGTTGATTACAGTAATAAGGCAGAAGAACGGCTTTCATGTGCTTACCAAGGTGATGATATGCAAATTGGATTCAATTCTCGTTTTTTACTTGAGATGCTGACAAATCTTTCTTCAGATGAAGTATCCCTAGAAATGAGCCTTCCCAATAGGGCTGGTATATTGACTCCCTCTGACGGTTTGGACGAAGGCGAAATGGTGACGATGTTGGTCATGCCTGTAATGCTGAATAATTAAGACTTTCGCTTTTCATGATCAAGTGTTTTTTAAGGACAATAACATACATTTCAACGAAATTGCAGTTAAATAACGAAAATGTTGGGAACTTAGCGAAATAAGAGACAACCTAACGAATACTTCACGTAATTTTGTAGAGTAAACTATTAACCTATTTATATCTATAAATTATGAGAAAACAATTTTTTATGGTTTTAACCATTCCAATCTTATTATTTGCTTCTTGTGAGGTGGAAAAGCTAGACGAAGAGACCTTTCATGCAATTGACGCAAAGGCTAAAAGTACTCCAACCCGTCAAAATATGGCTGACTGCATCGTTACCGAAACGAGATTAATAGCGGGTCAACATACGGAAGTCGGAAATCTTAAAGTGGCAATTAACGGGAGTTTTTACGAAATCACCCTGAACATTACGGCACCGGGGTATTGTCTTACAGAGACTCATATCGCAGTTGCCAGCAGTTACGAGTTTTTACCGCAAAGTAAGTCTGGAAACCCGAAGGTTGGTAATTTTGAATTTTCTGAATCCCATGATTGTTCCACTAACTATACCTATCGAATACCAGTTTCTAAAGGCTCTGTAATTGCCGTGCATGGTGTGGTTGAAAATGCTTCACGACCTTCTGAGACTATTTGGGCACAAGGATGCGATTTCACAGGGAAAAGTTGGGCCATGTATTTCCATTTTGATAAAAATAACATTCCAGGCTAAAGAATTATTCTGTAATGTTATAAAAAAAAGGGTGAATTGCTTCACCCTTTTTTTTATCTTTTATTAGATAAATCCTTAGTTGACTTGATATTTTCAGCCCTTCCCTTTATTAGGAATTAGGCTAAACTAACTCAATAAAAAATACGTTTTTTTAGTCCATTACTCAATTGATAAAGGGAATCGTAAGGAAATATGTGGGTTCCTCTCCATTGCTGGCGCGTATGGCATTTACAATGGGTAAAATAAAACCTAAAACCCCTCTGGCTATTAAGGTCAATATGCCTAACCCTAATAGCAGAATAGCCGGTATGCTCAGCACAATATAGAGCAATAGGCTCAATTGCAGGTTAATAATGGCCTTACCGTGTTCGTCCATTCCTTCAACTGAATTTCTTGACGTGAGCCAAATAATTAGCGGAATTACAAACCCCCCAAATCCCGTAACGTAGTGCAATAACTGTGATAAATGGGTCAATGATAACAGTGTATTGTCTTTTCTTAAAACATTGTGATGTAAAACTTCCATTTTTGATTGATTTATTGATGTACTTATTTGACGTAAAATTTGATAAAATGTTACAGCCCAACTCTAATTTGTACTTTTGCCAACATGTCCTATTCAGACAACATCATTGCTTTGGCAAGTCCATCAGGTACAGGGGCGATTGCGGTAATACGAATCTCTGGCCCAGAGGCCATTGCGATTACCGATACCACATTTAAATCAATAGGCAACAAGAAATTAATCAATCAAAGAAGCCATACCATTCATTTGGGACATATTGTAGACGGCGATACGATTTTAGATAAAGTACTGGTCTCTATATTCAAAGAACCCAACTCTTATACTGGTGAAAATGTGGCTGAGATATCATGCCATGGATCGCCCTATATTCAAGAAAAAATAATACAACTTTTTTTACGGAACGGATGCCGTATGGCCACTGCAGGTGAGTTTACCCTTAGGGCCTTTTTAAACGGTAAAATGGACTTGAGTCAGGCAGAGGCGGTCGCCGACCTTATTGCAAGTGATAGTGAAGGCGCGCATAAAATTGCGATGCAGCAAATGCGTGGTGGCTTTAGTTTGGAAATCAAGAAATTAAGAGATGAACTATTAAACTTTGCTTCCTTAATTGAACTGGAACTCGATTTTTCTCAAGAAGATGTAGAATTTGCCGATAGAAAGCAATTTGAACAATTATTGGCCAAAATTACCACAGTTCTCAAAAACTTATTGGATTCGTTTGCCTTGGGCAATGTCATCAAAAATGGAATTCCTGTCGCGATCATTGGAGAACCCAATGTAGGCAAGTCTACCCTTTTGAATGCCTTGCTCAATGAAGAAAGGGCCATAGTAAGCGATATTCCCGGTACTACCAGGGATACTGTAGAAGACCACATTTCCATTGGAGGCATTAATTTTAGATTTATAGATACCGCGGGGCTCCGTGATACCGTTGATAAAGTAGAGCGCATAGGTATTGAGCGGTCTTATGAAAAAATGGAGCAAGCAAGTCTTATAATGTATCTATTAGAAGCTTCTGAGGCGAATAATACTGATATTGAGGCGTTTATCGATAAGTATCGGCATAAACAGATTGTAATCGTCGCTAATAAAATCGATGAAATATCGGCCGAAGAACTAGCGGAACTGACCGACACAAATCCAGACTGGTTATTCATCTCTGCCAAATCAAGAGTAGGCGTCAATCAGCTAAAAAATAAACTTTTGCAGCTCTCCAATGCAGGTAATTTGGGTAAAAACGATACCATTGTCAGCAATAACCGTCATTATGATGCGCTGTTAAAGGCATTGGAAGAAATACAAAAAGTAAAAGAAGGCCTAAGTGAAGGGCTATCAAGCGATCTTATGGCCGTTGATATTCGTCAAGCGCTTTACCATTTAGGAGAAATAACCGGAAGCGTAACCACCGATGACCTATTGGGCAATATTTTTTCCAACTTCTGTATAGGGAAATAGTAAATATTTTACTGAGCTCAAATCTTGAATGTTCTAATGGCCGTCCTTCTCAAACTAATGCCTAATGCATAAAGTTGATGTTCCCGTTCTGTGAATTTTATAGCATTAAGTGCAAATAGAACGATGGAAATTAGATTACCATCGTCATATTAAATTGCCACTCAAATATTGTTTGCAGATCACTAACAAATATATTTTACGATTAACGAATGTTTGTACATTTACTTCCAATCTATTTCGTATAATCAATTAACTCTAATTTGCCTTAAATAAACAAATGAACCTAAAAGACGGGGTAAAAACAGCCGAGAATAAAGTGTCTTCAGAAACAAGGGCGCTCAGTGCTTTTGTTAAAGATAATAACAAATCATTGGTTGACAGGTTGGAAGGTTATGAGGACATTATCAGCATTGAGGTTGGTGATACGGGCCTGCACCGAGCCAAAACCTTGGAGCGTGAGTTTGATATGCGCCAGCTTTACATTAAGTATGAGGGCGACAATCCTACAGGAACTCAAAAAGATAGAATTGCCTTTGCCCAAATATATGATGCGCTAAGAAGGGAGTTTGAAACCGTGTCATTGGCAACATGTGGCAATTATGGTGTGGCAGTGGCTTTGGCCGCAAACCTGGCGGGCATACAATGTAAAATATTTATACCCGAATCATATCATACAGTGCGTAGCCACGAAATGGAGGCTCTTGGCGCCGAAATTATTCGTTTGCCTGGTTCATATGAAGATATGGTCATAAAAAGCAGTGAATTGGCAAAAATTAATGAATGGTATGATGCCAATCCAGGGAGTATCAACACGCCACTACAGATTACAGCCTACTCTCAAATTGCCAATGAAATTTATGAGGAACTGGGTGATGCACCTAAGTATTGTGCAGCTCCCGTTTCAAATGGCACCCTTTTCGCAGGCATTTACCGCGGTTTTGTGAGTTTATATAAACGAGGTAAAACGTCTCGCATACCTAAGATGATAGCGGCTTCTTCAACACGAAAAAACCCCATTGTGCAATCTTTTAAGCAGGGGCTGGAAAATTGTGTTGATTTAAATCCAGAAAGCATCAAGGAAACTAAATTCAATGAACCACTTATCAACTGGCATAGTTTTGATGGTGAAGAAGCCCTTTTTGCCATCAGGCAATCCGAAGGGGATGCTTTTAATATCAGTGACAAAAAAATGAAAGAGATGGCCGCCTATTTATCAAAAAAAGAAGGTTATCGAATACTTCCTGCCGCAACCGCCGGTCTTATTGCACTGTTGGAATTGGATGAGAAACTGGATTTTGAACCCGACAGATTTGTAGCGGTGTTAACAGCAAAAAATTGAAAAGCTAAAAATATGGAGCAGCAAACAATAGATGGTAAGGCCTTGGTTTATTGCCAAAATGCCTTTAATACTCCCAATGGCAAGACGGCACACGGATTGGTGCGATTTACCGAACGCTATGAAGTGATTGGTGTAATAGATAGTAATTATGCCGGACAAGATGCTGGTAAGGTGCTAGATGACAAAGATAATGGCATACCCATTTTCAAGGATTTCGACAGTGCCTTTAAAGTGGTAAATATTGGCAAAGATACTTCGTGCAGTTTGGTAATTGGCCTGGCACCAGATGGTGGCCGATTACCCAAAGAAGCAAAACAAACCATAAAAATGGCTTTACAATTGGGCTGGAATGTAGATAGTGGTTTGCATGATTTTCTAACCAACGACCCAGAACTCGTGGCCATAGCCAATTCAAATAATGCGCAGATTAGGGACGTTCGCAAAACACCCGACAGAGACCAATTGCATTTTTTTACAGGCGATATCGAGCATGTAGATTGCCTAAAACTTGCTGTCTTGGGCACCGATTCTGCCTTAGGTAAAAGAACCACTGCTTGGATTTTGGTACATGCTTTTAGAAAAGCTGGCCGCAAGGCCGAAATGATTGGCACAGGTCAAACGGCCTGGATGCAAGGAGCCAAATATAGTATGGTCATGGATAGCTGTATCAATGATTTTGTTTCAGGTGAAATTGAACATGCCGTTGTCAGCGCCTATAAAAATGAAAAGCCCGATCTCATCATTATTGAAGGCCAAGGCAGTTTAATGAATCCTGCATATCCCGGTGGTTTTGAGATTCTGGCGGCCGGAAGACCTGATTATGTAATTTTACAACATGCTCCCACTCGTTTGGAGTATGACGGTTTTCCGGGTTATAAAATGCACCCACTAAAAAAGCAGATTGAAGCCATTGAGGTTATTTCAGGTAAAAAAGTGATTGCCATAACTGTCAACCATGAAGGTATGACCAAAGATGAGATTGGCCCTGCCTGTAAAACCATTACAAAAGAGACTGGTTTGCCTGCCTATGATGTATTATTTCATGGGGCCGATGATCTTGTTCAGATTCTAATGAAAAAACTGAAATGATTCCTATTCGTTCTTTAGTGGTTTTTTCAAAGCTTACGGTTCATTCTCCTATTATTGAACCTAAGCGTGTAAAGGCGGTTTACGTAATCACAAAAAAAGATGGCACAGAAGAATCCAATGAACTTATTTATAGTTACGACGCGGTCTATTTTGATAAAAAAAACAATAATGACCTGAACCTGGCGAGCATGATGGTCGCGCAAGTGGCGCTCAATTACGGATTGTTTTTTGAGCAGGTTATCTTTGATGGTCTTTATGATGAGATAGATAAGCGATTCTTGTCCGACATGATGGAAAATACTTCAAGAGAGATTCTAACCAATAAGTTTTTTGTCAAAAACGAATTTTTAAAACCACCTTTTGATGCCATAGAACCAAAGAAGATGGAGCGTTATACTGCCGCTCAAATCACCTTCACCAATACACAGTTTTCGGGCATGGCAATACAAAAAGACAATGCCCAACCCCATCTAAGCAAATATGCCATTTTGAGCAGCGGTGGAAAAGACAGTTTGCTCACTTATGGTTTAATCAAAGAGTTTGCCGAGCCACATCCTGTATACATCAATGAATCTGGTAGACACTGGTTTACCGCTATCAACGCATATGAACATTTTAAAGAAAATGAACCCAATACCGTAAAACCTTGGTGCAATAGTGATCGTATTTTTAACTGGATGGTAAGGCAAATGCCTTTTATCAAAGAAAATTTTCAAAATATTCGAGCCGATATATACCCTATACGGCTGTGGACAGTAGCCGTATTTTTATTTGGTGTTTTGCCCGTAGTGCGTAAGCGAAACATAGGAAATATACTTATCGGCAATGAATATGACACCACGGTAAAGGGTAACTATAAAGGAATTACACATTATAATGGATTATTTGACCAAAGCAAATATTTTGATAACTACTTCACGCGTTATTATCACAAAAAAGGCTGGAACTGCTATCAATATTCCATTTTACGAAGTTTATCAGAACTACTTATTTTAAAGGTTTTGGTTAAACGGTATCCACTGCTTCAGCAACATCAAGTAAGCTGTCATGCTGCACATGAAGAAAATGGTCGAATGTTGCCCTGTGGCAATTGTGAAAAATGCCGCAGAATTATTGGTATGCTGACCGCCTGGAGAGAGAGTCCTAAAAGATGTGGCTATACCGATGTGCAAATCAACAAAGGCCTTACGACGCTTGAACAGCTAAGCGTAAAACAAATAGGCCCCGATGCTTCACAATTGTACCATTTACTATTACTAAAGAATAAACTAAAAGCAAACGAGCATACTTTAAAATTGGCAAAAGAACACAGCGAAATTACTATGCTCAGGTTTGACAATGAACGTAGTCTAATGTCAGACTTGCCCAATCATATCAGAAAACCCTTATTTGCCATTCTAGTAGAATATAGCGACGGTTTGGCACAACTAACAGAGCGTAAATGGCATACATTTACAGATATAAACAAGAAGATGGATGCACCATATTTTTTAAAAGAAAAAAATGAAAGAAACCAATAAAACATTTTTGTGGGAGGAGATGACCTGGCCCGAACTTGAGGCTTACTTGAAAACTGTGGACACGGTGATTTTGCCCTGTGGTGCCATAGAACAACATGGACCTCACTTGCCGGTTGATGTAGACTATTATGATGCAAAATATATGGCCTATAAGGTGGCTGAAGCCTGTCAAGAACCCAAACCCCTGGTTATTCCGCCAATTCCGTTCGGAGTTTCATACCATCATGATGACTTTAAGGGTACCCTTAGTGTCTCCAATGATGCACTTTCAAGATTTGTGTATGATTTGGGAATGAGCTTGGCCAAAAATGGTATTAAAAAAATCATCATACTTAATGGCCACGGTGATAACGCCCCAACATTGAACTATGCTGCTCAAATGATCAATAGGGATGCTAAAATATTCGTTTGTGTGGACACCGGGGAGACCAGTGATGTTGATCTTTACAAACTTATTGATACACCTAACGATATACACGCTGGCGAAATCGAAACCAGTACCACCCTGGCCCTAAGGCCAGAAATGGTACAAATGGACAAGGCAGTAAATGCAACCCTTAAATTTGGAAGCAAATTTTTGGATTATGACGATGAACGGGGCGTAAGCTGGTATGTGCGTACGAATAAAATTTCAGAAAGCGGTGTAATGGGAGATGCTACCAAAGCAACCGTAGAAAAGGGTGAAAAAATGTGGGAATTGATGATTCATCATATGGTCAATTTAGTGGAATCCATAAAGAACACCCCTTTGGATGATCTTTACCAAAAAAGATACTAATGAAAATTACCAGGGTTTCCTATGAAAGACTTGATCTTAGTTTATCCGAACCATATACCATTGCCTACGAGACCGTTACAAAATCGGTCAATTTTATTCTTAAAATAGAAACTGAGGGTAAGATTGTTGGATATGGATGCTCATCGCCTGATCTAAAAGTGACTGGTGAGACACCACAAATGGTCGAATCGGCCATTGAAAAAACTGTAGTACCATTATTAAAAAATCAAAATCCGTTTCACTACGCCAAACATATAGAAGAATTAAAGTCCATTCACAAACAGTATGCTTCGGTACGGGCAATGGTAGACATGGCTTTGCTTGATTTAGTTTCAAAAAAGGCCAATGTACCCTTATATCAATTTTTAGGAGGTTTTCGTGAATCAATCCCTACAAGTATCACTATTGGTATATTGCCCATAGACGAGACCATAGAGCGAGCTGCAAAATATATTGCACAAGGCTTTTATATCCTTAAGATAAAGGGAGGCCTTTCTTTAGAAGAAGATATTGAAAAAATTAAGCAAATACGGACCAAATTCCCCAAAGTAATCATCCGCTTTGATGGCAACCAAGGGTACTCTACTGATGATTCGGTCGCCTTTGTGAAAGCCACCAAAAATTTTAGCGTTGAAATATTTGAACAACCCACAAAAAAAGAAAATGAAGTATCCATGGGTCAAGTCACCAAACAAGTGAACTTGCCCGTGATGGCCGATGAAAGTATAAAAACCCTCGCCGATGTTTTTCGATTGGCTCAAAACGAACGTATTGATATGGTCAATATTAAATTGATGAAAGTGGGTGGCATTTTAGAAGGTATGCATATTAATTCAGTGGCTAAGTCGGCCAGTCTGGAAGCCATGGTCGGATGCAATGATGAATGTGGACTGGGCATTGCCGCAGGGCTTCATTTTGCCCTTTCAAGACCGAATATTCAGTATGCCGATCTTGATGGACATTTAGATATTTTAAATGATCCCTATAAAAATATTGTCCTGCTTAAAAATGGCATCCTTTACCCTTCCGAAAATCCTGGATTGGGAACTAATTGATTTTTTAGGAAATTTAAATTCTTCTTAATAATAACTTGGAAGCCATCATTTAGGTAGACTAAAAAACTCTGGTTCAAGTATAACTCAACTTATTTGACGACAATCAGTCCAAATATTTGTTCTTAAGACAGCCCATTGATTCTTTGGTCTATGTCGTACCTTTATAATCCAAATTTTACACATGTTCAGTTTTTTCACCAAGAAGGAATTTCTAGCGGATCATTTAGAAGGTATTGTGGATATCCATAATCATATATTACCTGGGATTGACGATGGAGCTAAAACCACTGTTGAGTCTTTAGAATTAATCAAAGGATTCGCAGAAATCGGAGTGTCTAATTTAATATGCACACCTCATATCATGCATAATTATTATGATAATGATAAAAC
>JABDND010000125.1 GCA_013001145.1 Croceitalea sp.
TAAAAACCCCTCACACATTGTATGAAGGGTTATCTGCTATTGCGGTCTGGACGGGACTCGAACCCGCGACCCCCTGCGTGACAGGCAGGTATTCTAACCAACTGAACTACCAGACCAATGATTTTATCTGTTAAGACCCAGACAACAGTCTGGTTCAAATCTTGTTTCAAGCTTTTTTCAAAGCGCGAGCAAATATACATTCACTTTTTGGTATGACAAACATTTTTTTATCCAAACTTTTGGCGTTCCACCATAAAAGTGTTTAAAACCTGCGAAAAATTGTCGCGCACATCAACGCCCACATATTTGATTCTATACTGTGAGCATTTAAGCTTTAACACCTCAACATACTCACTTACCCTTTTTTCATAGGCTTCCTTAATATTTTCTGCATACAGGTCTATATGCTCGCCAGTCTCTACATCAATAAAGCGTTTTGGCGCATTGTCAAAATCAAATTCCTTTTCATGGGCCTTATCCAATAAATGAAACAATACCACTTCATGCTTGTTGTACTTTAAATGTCGTAAGGCCTCAAAAAGTTGTTCTTGGCTCACCTCGGTCTGCAACATATCCGAAAATAAAAATACCAAACTGCGGCGGTGCAATTTTTCGGCAATCAAGTGCAAATAGTGATATGTTCGGGAGGCTTTGGGAGGATTCACATCCAAAGCGACCTCGTTCAATTTGGCGAACAGCATTTGATAATGGCGCTCGCTGCTCTTTTCATTGATATAAAATTCATACGAATCTGAAAAAAGACTCAGGCCCACGGCGTCTCGCTGCTTTTTAAGAATCTGCATCAATGCGGCTATGGCCAATACCCCAAATCCTATTTTATTCAGATTGTCAATTCGCAATGGTGATACATTGGGATAGAACATGGATGCCGAATTATCCAAAATCATATGGCATCTTAAATTGGTTTCTTCTTCATAGCGTTTGGTATACAACTTATCGGTGCGGGCAAAAAGTTTCCAATCGATATGCTTGGTACTCTCCCCGTCATTATAGATTTTATGTTCGGCAAACTCTGCCGAAAAGCCATGAAACGGGCTTTTGTGAATACCACTTATAAAGCCTTCCACCACTTGTTTTGCCAAAAGCTCAAGGTTTTGAAACAGCTTGCCGCTATGAAGTTCTGAACGTATATCCATTGAAGACCTAAGATAAAAGAAAAGGTCTGGCTTTCACCAGACCTTACTTATTTTTAACTAAAAATCCGTTGCCTATAATAAAGCATCAATAGCATCGGTATATACTTTTTTAGGAGAAACCCCAACTTGACGGCTTACAATCTCACCATCTTTGAATACCAAAACGGTAGGAATGTTACGTACGCCGTATTTGGCAGCAAATTGTTGGTTGGCATCTACATCTACCTTACCTACAATAGCTTTACCGTCATATTCTGTACTTACCTCATCAATGATCGGACCGACCATTCTGCAAGGACCACACCATGCAGCCCAAAAATCTACCACTACAGGTTTGTCGCTTTTTAAAACAACTTCGTCAAAAGTTGCGTCTGTTATTTCTAGTGCCATGTTTATTTGTTTTAGCTATTATACAAAGTTAGTCAATAATCAATGTGTTTCCTTACCCTTTGAGCATACATTTTGATTATCAATCCATTGGCAAAATTTATACCCTCCAAACGTCAAATCCCATACTTCGACAACATTAGTTCAATTTGTAATGAACATCTTGTTCTTCTAAGGTCGACAAAAGTTCACTGGTAATGTTCACCTTCTGTTTACGGCTTGAAAGGTTCAATTTGATTTCTTCCTCCATTTCATAAACAATGAAATTCAGAGGATGTTTGCCCTTAAATGAACGCAAAGTATCTTTCAATGCTTTGATTCGTTTTTCTTGCAAGGCCGCAATATTTAATTTGATGGTCAATTTTTTGGCGTAGGCATCCATCACATCTTGCAATTGTTTAAAATCATTGTACTGCAATCGTGGCTCGCCTTTTTGACCGGTTTCCCTATTTACCCAACCCTCACGCACAAAGACTTTGATATAGGCAAAGCTATTGATCATGAGGAAATGCCTGAATTTCAAATAATCTTCACTGAATATTTTAAATTCGTGGGTATCGGTATAATCTTCCAAAGTGAAAATGGCCCAACCTTTGCCATTGCGTGATGTTTTGTGCTGCACATCGGTAATGACCCCCGCAAATGACAGTTCGCGATTTACATAAGGTTGTAATTCAGCCTTAAAAACGGATACACTGGTATTGCAGAAAGCGGTGATCTCTTTTTTGAAATCATCCAACGGATGGCCCGAAATATAAATGCCCACCACTTCTTTCTCGCGGCGTAATTTTTCCATGGTGGCCCAATCATTGCAAGGCGGTATGGTTGGTTCGGGTATTTGCACCTCGCTGGCATCACCAAAGAGGCTTACTTGTGATGAATTTTCATTCTCTTGAAACTTGGCCCCGTACTTGATTACTTTTTCCAAAAAGGTGACCCCATCACCCTCATCATGAAAATATTGTGCGCGGTGCGCATTACCCAAAGAATCAAAACCACCTGCCAAGGCCAGGTTTTCAAATGCCTTTTTATTGGCCGCCCTAAGATCTACCCTTTTGGCCAAATCAAAAACCGAACTATAAGGGCCATTGTTCTTACGTTCTTCAACTATACTTTCTAC
>JABDND010000150.1 GCA_013001145.1 Croceitalea sp.
AGAGGCAACGGGCGTGACAAAAGACTTGATTCGACTGTCTGTAGGACTGGAAGACTTGGGTGATTTGACTGCTGATTTGGAAGCCGTCTTTGCGACCATTGATAAATCAGTTTTGGTTTAAATTCATTGTGGGCGGAGGTAAAGCTAAACGCTGTTAGCTAGGTTTTGGTTCCGCCCCAATCGATACACTAATCCGCAATTTTATTTATGCTCAAGCATTTAGAAATATCAGACTTTAAGACGAGAAGTGGTATAGTTCAAGAAATTAAACTGTCTTATCAACTTTTTGGAAGAGAACTGCATACTGCACCTGTTGTTTTGGTCAATCATGCCCTTACGGGTAATTCAAATGTCACAGGGCAAAATGGTTGGTGGTCAGAATTAATAGGGCAGGATAAGAGTATCGATACCAATAAATACACTGTTTTGGCCTTCAATATTCCGGGCAATGGATTTGACGGCTTTGTCATTGACAATTACAAAGATTTTGTGGCTGGCGATATTGCCAAGATTTTTCTCTTGGGCCTAAAACAACTTTCAATAAAAAAGCTATATGCCATAATCGGAGGGTCTTTGGGAGGTGGTATAGCTTGGGAAATGGCCGCCTTAAACCCGGAGATAACCGAACACCTTATTCCTGTGGCATCCGATTGGAAATCTACGGATTGGCTCATCGCCAATTGCCAAATACAGGAGCAGTTTTTGGTAAATTCAAAACAACCTGTGCATGATGCCAGAATGCACGCTATGCTAACCTACCGTACACCTGAGTCTTTCAAGGAACGATTTAAGCGGAGTACCAATGAAGAACTCAAGGTATTCAATGTGGAAAGTTGGCTTACACATCATGGGAAGAAGTTGCAAGAGCGCTTTCAGTTGTCGGCCTACAAGCTCATGAATCAATTGTTGAAAACCATTGACATCACTAGAGATGGCGAAGATGCATTTGTACAGTTACAAAAAAGTGAGACCAGAATACATATCATAGGTGTTGACTCTGACCTGTTTTTTACGGCAGAGGAGAATAAAGAAACCTTTAAACATTTGGCACAGGCCAATAGTAATGTCACCTATGGCGAAGTACAATCTTTACATGGGCATGATGCCTTTTTAATGGAGTTTCAGCAGCTGGAAGTTTTACTGAAAGCCATATTCCCTAAAAAAGACCAAATACAACCCTTGAAAGTGCTAAAATTTGGTGGTAAGTCGCTGAGTAACGGAGAAGGATTGGAACGTGTTCTCGATATTATCAGTTCAAAAGTACATTCGGGTGAAAATATTGCTGTTGTATTATCAGCAAGGGAAAAAGCCACTGACAAATTGGAGCATCTTTTGCAGGCGGCCGTTGAGGGCCGACCGTACCAAAACGAAATTCAGGCCTTTGAAGATTACCAACGAGGAAGTCTAAAAAAGATTGATTTGACCGAAGAAATCAAAAAGGTAACTAAACGTTTGCAGGGCATTTCATTAATTGGAGATTATAGCTTAAAAACCAAAGACGAGGTATTGTCCGTTGGTGAGTTGATTTCCGGTAAATTGGTAGCTTCCTTGTTGAAGGAAAGCGGTATCAATGCCGAGCTCATTGATGCCCGTGAACTAATAAAAACTGATAACACCTTTGGTAATGCCCAAGTAAATGAGGCTGTTTCAAAACAAAACGTTATCCAAAAATTTGCTAAGCTAAAAGCGGGCACTGTACCATTGATTACTGGTTTCATAGCCTCCAATGAATTGGGTGAAACCACGACCCTTGGTAGAAATGGCAGCAATTATACGGCCTCTCTTATTGCAAATTTTCTTGATGCCACAGAGGTATTAAACTATACCCATGTAGATGGCATTTTCACAGCCAACCCTGATTTAGTGAAAGAGGCCAAAATTATTGAGAATTTATCTTATGCCGAGGCCAATGAACTGGCCAGTCTAGGTGCCGAGCTGTTGCACGCAAAGACCATTATTCCTCTGATTGAAAAAAACATTCCATTACGTATACTCAATACATTCAATGAATCTTCTAAAGGCACATTGATTAATTCAAAAAATGGTGTGGAGGGAATTAAGACCTTGTCTGTCATAGAAGATGTGTCTTTGGTCAACCTTGAAGGACGAGGATTGTTGGGTAAAGTGGGCATTGACGCACGTATTTTTAAAACTTTGGGCAATTTGAATATCAATGTTGGAATCATTTCGCAGGGTTCTTCTGAAAGAGGCATTGGACTCATAGTCAATGCCAGCAGGGCATATGAAGCTAAAAAGGCCCTCGAAAAAGAATTTGCTTCAGATTATTCTACTCATGATGTGAACACCATATCGATTATCAAAGATGTCGCCGTGATTTCTATAATTGGACAAGACCTTAGTTCCTTTCATAAACCCTATAATGCCTTGATAAAGAACAAGGTAGTCCCTTTACTTTTCAATAATACGGTCTCTGGTAAAAATATAAGTCTGGTACTTCAAAAAAGTGATCTTCATAAGGCCATAAATGTAATGCATGGTCAAATATTTGGGGTCAATAAAAAAGTTAATTTGGTGATTTTTGGCCATGGCAATGTAGGGGGAACGCTCATTGAGCAATTGCTTCATTCGCAGTCGAATATTAGAGAAAGAAAAGGGCTTGATTTGAAAATAGTCGCTATAGCCAATTCGAGAAAAGCGGTCTTAAAAGCAGATGGAATTGATGGTAATTGGAAAGAAACCATTGAGACAGAGGGCAATGCCTACAATGTCAGCGATATTCTCGAATTTGTAAATCGACATCATTTAGAAAACTTGATTGCCATTGATAATACTGCCAGCGAAGGGTTTGTAAACCATTATTTTGATTTCATTGAAGCCGGGTTTGATTTGGTATCTTCAAATAAAATAGCCAACACCCTAAATTTTGACTACTACGAATTGGTGCGCAAGAATTTAGCTGAACATCAAAAACAATATTTATATGAGACCAATGTAGGTGCAGGTTTGCCCTTAATTGATACTATAAAATTGTTGCACTTGTCCGGAGAGAATATCACTCAGATAAAAGGAGTGTTTTCAGGCTCATTAAGTTATATTTTTAACACCTTCTCAGAAGTGGACCAACCTCTTTCCACCATCTTAAAAGAAGCCATGGAGAAAGGATACACGGAGCCCGATCCTCGCCAAGATTTATCTGGTAACGATGTTGGAAGAAAACTATTGATATTGGCCCGTGAACTGGAATTAAGAAATGAGTTTGAAGAAATTACCATAGATAATTTGATTCCTGATAAATTGATTCATGGAGATAAAGCAGAATTTTTGCAAAACCTTGAATTATTGGATGAAAAATTTGAAGCCATCAAAAGGGCTCAAAAACCAGGTCACGTATTGCGCTATATTGGCAATTTACATGGCGACTTACAAAAGGATAAAGGCATACTGGATGTTAAATTGGTGTCTGTTCCCAAATCGAGTGCTTTGGGGCAAGTGGCTGGGGCAGATTCAATCATAGAGATTTTTACCGAATCGTATGGTGAAAAGCCAATTGTTATCCAAGGGGCTGGAGCAGGTGCTGCGGTAACGGCCAGGGGGGTTTTTGGGGATATTTTGAGAATTGCCGAAAAATTATAATACCAAATTATGAAGTTTGAGACGGAAGCGATAAGAACCCAGATAGAGCGAACTAAATTTTTAGAGCATTCCAGCCCCATGTATTTGACCTCTAGCTTTGTTTTTGAAGATGCTGAAGATATGCGAGCTTCATTTGCAGAAGAAAAGGAGCACAATATTTATTCTCGCTACTCCAATCCCAATGTTTCTGAATTTGTGGATAAGGTTTGTAAAATGGAAAATGCAGATGCCGGTTTTGCTTTCGCATCTGGCATGGCCGCTGTTTTCTCAACTTTTGCGGCATTATTGGAACATGGCGACCACATTGTTTCGGCCAAAAGTATATTCGGTTCCACCCACGGATTATTCACTCAAGTTTTTCCAAAATGGAATATCAAAACCGATTATTTTGACATTGATGATTTGAATTCCATTGATAAACTGGTTACTTCAAACACCAAAGTGATATATGCCGAATCACCGACCAATCCGGGAGTTGATGTTTTAGATTTGGAAGCTTTGGGCAAAAAAGCCAAGGAACATGGGCTATTGCTCATTATTGACAATTGTTTTGCATCGCCTTATTTACAACAACCTATCACTTTTGGGGCAGATTTGGTCATTCATTCTGGCACAAAATTGATAGACGGACAAGGGCGGGTTCTTGCAGGTATTACAGTAGGCAATGCGGAATTAGTGGATAAAATTTATCGATTTTCACGTATTAGTGGCCCATCGCTTTCGCCATTCAATGCCTGGGTATTGTCAAAAAGTTTGGAAACCTTGGCCATTAGGGTAGATAGGCACTGTGAGAATGCCCTCAAAGTGGCCAAATTTTTAGAAAAAAATCCAAAAATTGCATGGGTTAAATATCCATTTTTAAAGTCACATCCAAATTATGAAGTCGCCAAAAGGCAGATGAAAGCAGGTGGATGTGTGGTTGCCTTCGAGCTCGAAGGCGGTTTGGATGCCGGCCGTCAGTTCATTAATGCCATTCAGGTACTTTCATTGACAGCAAATTTGGGCGATTCAAGGAGCATCGTTACACACCCAGCTTCAACGACCCATAGTAAATTGACACCGGAAGAACGCCATGATGCTGGTATTAGTGATGGTATGGTTCGTATATCTGTCGGTTTGGAAAATATTGATGATATAATCGCAGATATTAACCAAGCCTTGGGATAGACGTTTTTCTTTATCTTAGTGCCGTGCTCTCCAAAAAAACAAAATATGGATTAAAGGCTTTGACCTACTTGGCTTCCCAAGAAAGTCGACAGCCCGTTCAAATTGCCGATATAGCCAAACATGAAAATATCTCTCAAAAATTTTTGGAAAGTATTTTATTGACACTAAGAAAAAATGGCTTCTTGGGATCAAAGAAAGGAAAGGGTGGGGGGTATTACCTAATTAAAGAACCAAATCAGATACAGATGACATCTGTAATGAGGGTTCTGGAGGGTCCCATTGCGATGGTTCCCTGCGTGAGTCTCAATTTTTATGAAAAATGTGATGACTGCCCAGATGAGAATGCATGTGCGGTTCATAAACTTATGCTTCAAGTACGTGATAGTGCCTTACAGATATATCGCTCCAATACACTTCAAGATTTAATACCTAAATAAACTGATAATAAATATTCAATAAAAGAGGATTAATTTTATTAATCTACTAAAACTATAGGATAAAAAAATATTTGGTCAATTATTGTTTGAATCTAAAGGAATATAGGTTTATGTTTACAAACTCTATTAAATCGATAGGATATAATATGTTAACTGATCAGTTATTTTTAGAAACAAGAAACAACAGAACAACCTATAAAAAGGACAAATATTCTGAAAGCCCCAAAAGAAGTATAATAAAGTCAATAAGTTGGAGAGTCATAGGTACATTGGACACAATTATCATTTCATGGATTGTAACCGGCACACTTACTTTAGCCTTCTCCATTGGCATCATTGAATTGGTTACCAAGATGGCACTGTACTTTTTTCATGAACGTATTTGGAACAATATAAGTTGGGGAAAATAATATAATTATGGCATTGACAGCAGCACAAATAAATAGCCTAAACTCACAGTTTAAGGGCATTCCCCCCCAAGAAATCATTTCTTGGGCCATTCAACATGGAAAGAAACCTGTGGTTACTACAAATTTTCGTCCATATGAGGTGGCCATTCTTCATGCCGTTGCAGATGTTGACCCGGATATTCCGGTAATTTGGTGCGATACGGGGTATAATACACCACAAACATATAGACATGCCGAATTATTGATTTCACGATTAGGACTCAATGTCAAATTATATGTGCCTACACAAACAGCCGCACATCGTGATGTTGTTTTGGGGGTGCCCCATGTAGATGATCCGTTACACAAGGTATTCACTGAACAGGTAAAACTGGAACCTTTCCGAAGGGCGATGATAGACCATGAACCCGATGTTTGGTTCACCAACTTGAGAAAAGGACAGACCGCC
Organism: Croceitalea sp.; assembly: GCA_013001145.1. GTDB lineage: Bacteria > Bacteroidota > Bacteroidia > Flavobacteriales > Flavobacteriaceae > Croceitalea. The sequence continues at coordinate 6,057 of JABDND010000150.1, forward strand.
CATCGCGATTCGTTGAATATTCTTAGTATGGGTAAGAATGGTGTTTTGAAAGTAAGCCCTTTTTTCTATTGGTCAGATGATCAATTGGATAGTTACTTGGAGCATTACGATTTGCCCAATGAACATAAATATTTTGACCCAACCAAAGTATTGGCGAATCGCGAGTGCGGGTTACATACCTAAAAAAATAAAACCTTGGAAACATTGTTAAAAGATATTGGAGCAACCATTAATCAAGAAACTCAAACACTTCAGGTGAATGAGCTCGAAAATGAAGCGATTTATATTTTTCGTGAAGTTGCGGCACAGTTTGAAAGGCCCGTTTTACTGTTCTCAGGAGGAAAAGATTCCATAACCTTGGTTCGCTTGGCACAAAAGGCGTTTTGGCCGGCCAAAATTCCCTTTCCACTACTCCATATAGATACAGGACATAATTTTCCTGAAACTATTGAATTTCGCGACCGACTAGTCGATGAATTGGGTCTGGAATTGATTGTACGACATGTACAAGATTCCATTAATCAGGGTAAAGTGGTCGAGGAAACCGGCAAGTATGCCAGTCGAAATATATTGCAGACAACCACCTTGCTTGATGCCATAGAAGAATTCAAATTTGACGCTTGTATTGGTGGGGCTCGTAGAGATGAAGAAAAAGCAAGAGCTAAAGAACGAATTTTTTCAGTTCGTGATGATTTTGGGCAATGGGATGAAAAAAACCAACGTCCAGAGCTTTTTGATATGTTGAATGGTACCATTGAATTGGGCCAGAATGTGCGGGTTTTTCCTATAAGTAACTGGACAGAATTGGATGTTTGGAGTTATATTTTAAAAGAGCAGATTGAAATTCCTTCTATATATTTTGCCCATAAACGGCATACTTTTCTTCGTGATGGTCTCATATGGTCCGCTCAAGATGAGGTAGTGTTCCGTGCCAAAGAAGAAGCGGTGAAAGAAAGAACGGTTCGTTTTAGGACGGTTGGCGACATGTCGTGCACGGCTGCCGTGGAGTCAGACGCGGATACGATTGAAAAGGTGGTCGCGGAAATAAGAATCTCAAAAATTTCAGAACGCGGAGCACGTATTGACGATAAACGTTCTGAGGCAGCCATGGAAAAACGCAAGCAGCAAGGATATTTTTAAGCACCATGAATTTATTTCCCCAAAAACAATTTTGTATTAAAGTGATATGGAAGTACTAAAAATTGCAACAGCAGGTAGTGTGGATGATGGCAAAAGCACCTTAATAGGCAGATTATTATATGACACTAATTCGCTGACGGATGATAAAATTGAAGCTATAAAAAATAGCAGTCAAAAGAGAGGTTACGATTATCTTGACTTTTCATTGGCAACCGATGGGCTCGTGGCCGAACGCGAACAAGGGATTACCATAGATGTTGCCCATATTTATTTTTCAACTTCCAATAAAAGTTATATCATAGCCGATACTCCCGGTCATGTAGAATATACACGAAACATGGTGACCGGCGCCTCAACTTCTCAAGTAGCAATTATTTTAATCGATGCCAGAAAAGGGGTCATTGAACAAACCTATCGCCATTTCTTTATTAATAATCTGTTGCGTATTAAAGATGTAATTGTTGCAATTAATAAGATGGATTTGGTGGGGTATGACCAAAGTGTATTTGAAGATATCAAACAAAATTTTGAAAAGCTCAATAAAAACTCAACCTATTCAGAGCAAAACGTAAGTTATATTCCTGTAAGTGCCCTAAAAGGAGACAACATTGTTGAAAAATCCAATGAGATGGCTTGGTACCAGGGAGAAACGATTTTACAACATCTGGAAAACTTGCATACCGAAGACGTCAGTGAAGAAAGACAGTCCCGTTTTTCGGTTCAAACTGTAATACGCCCAAAGACTGATGAGTTTCATGATTTTCGTGGTTTTGCAGGTAAAATTAATGGAGGTAGTTTTCGGGTTGGTGATGAGATAACTGTATTGCCATCTATGACAACTTCGATGATAAAGTCTATTTATTTTTATGACAAAATGTTTCAAGAGGCAAAAGCTGGCAGTTCAGTGACTATTTTGCTGGAAGACGAAATAAATATTGCGCGAGGCGATATGTTGGTCAAGAGCGATGAGTTGCCAAAAGTGGAAAAAGATTTGACGGCCACAGTCTGTTGGATGGACAGCAAGCACCTCAAATCAGGAGCTAAATATTGGGTGCAACATAATACCAATAAGGTATTATCAAAAATTACGGCAATTGATAATGTTATCGCAACCGATTTTTCGGGTTCAAAAGAGGCAAACAATAAATTGGCGCTTAATGAAATAGGGGAGGTAAAGTTGAAATTGGCCAAACCTATATTCCATGATACGTATGTCTCGAACAAATCCAATGGAGCCTTTATATTGATTGACGAGCATACCAATGCGACGGCTGGCGTCGGATTTATAAATTAGTAACAGTTTAAGTGATTCTTATTCTAAGGGAATCAATTTAATAATAACCTATTTAATAGATAGGAAAAATAGGATTATGAAAAGTTTTAGAACCGAAATAGAAAATCCAGTGGTGGAAAATGACATTATTGAATTGGAACAAAAGATTCGCCAATTCAAAGATGGGAATATCGATGGTGAAAAATTCCGTAGCCTTCGCTTGGCCCGTGGGGTATATGGGCAGCGCCAGCAAGGGGTTCAAATGATTCGAATCAAATTGCCCTATGGAAAAGTAACATCAAATCAACTGCTTCGTATTGCCGATGTAGCCGATGAATATTCAACTGGGCGATTGCATATAACCACACGCCAAGATATTCAAATTCATTATGTGGATCTGGAACGCACCCCAGAGCTTTGGGCACAATT
>JABDND010000012.1 GCA_013001145.1 Croceitalea sp.
GCGTGGTAATACCATAGCGATAGCCCTTAAAGATAGGGGTGCCGTATTGCCTGGTGGCCATACAGCCAATGCGGCTTATTGGTTTGAAGGAGGTGAAAATGGTTTATGGATTTCAAGCTCTTATTACATGGATACCCTTCCCCAGTGGGTTGTTAAGCATAATGAATCCAACGCGGTGGAGGCTTACAAAAAAGTATGGGAAACACTTATGCCAATTGACAGCTATGATGAAAGTGGTACCGATGTAAATTCATATGAGGGTATGTTTGCAGGGGAGACAACAGCTTCTTTCCCCCATGACTTGCCAGCTTTATGGGAAGCCAACGGACAGTTTGGACTGTTGCGTGCTACCCCTTTTGGAAATAGTATAACCACAGATTTAGCCATTGCGGCTCTTGAAGGAGAAAATTTAGGTGCCGATCAAGACACAGATTTTTTGGCCGTTAGTTTCTCGAGTACCGATTATGTAGGACATATGTTCGGTGTAAATTCCAAAGAAATTCAAGATACATACCTGCGGCTAGATGCAGATTTAGATCGTCTGCTGAAAACATTGGATGACAAAGTAGGTGAAGGTGAATATACCGTTTTCTTAACTGCTGATCATGGGGCCATCAATGTGCCTGCTTACCTAAATGATCAAAAGATTCCAGCAGGATATTTGAATTTTGCGACCTTAAGGGCCAGGTTCACAGAATTTTTGAAGTATAAATATGGAACTACCGATTTGGTAAAAAACATCAGTAATTATCAAGTTTTCTTAGATAGAAAAGTGATCAATAACCTCGACATGGAATTGGATGATGTTCAAGAAGAAATTGCTTTTGAAATGCAACGTTATGGTGATATAGATAAAGTTTTTACGGGCCATCAAATGTGGCAAAATGAATATACTAGGGGCATACCCTATATTTTGCAGAACGGATGGCACCAAAAACGTTCGGGTGATGTTCTATTTGTACCCAAGCCGGCATATGTTGCCTATAGTCGCACAGGGTCGACCCATGGATCTCCCATGATTTATGATACCCATGTTCCTTTGTTGTTCTACGGAAAAGGTATTCCACAAGGGTATACCGTGAACAGAACCGAAATACCCGACATAGCCCCTACCTTGGCCACTATGCTTGGTATTGCTTTTCCGAATGGTACGACAGGGAAACCAATCGTTGAGGTATTGGATTAGTTTAATTGGGGAATTGAACTACTTGGCCTTTTTAAAAATACCCTTCCATCGGTATTTACGAATGTAAACACCTTCATCTTTTGATACAAAGCGAGGAGTATTTCTCAGTGTGGCCTTGAGATATCCGAAAATTGCTAAAACATACAGTTTGGGACTCCTATTTTGAAAGGCCATTTTTAAAGCTGCCAGTTTGGCCAAAACAATTCCGTAGCGCATCCGATATAGGGCTTGGCCTTTTGCTTGATAATTACGGTTACTATAGCCATGTCCCGTAGGTCTTAAATGTTTTACAATTAAACCTTTTACGGTCACAGTCTCAAAACCGTGGTACTTGGCCAAAAGTACATCTACGGTATCCCAGCCTACTCCAGGTCGTAATCCACCAATTTTGTTAAAACATGCTTTGTGGTAAAGTTTTATAGGTCCTCTTATGTGGTCTTGATTGGCAATATTCTCATAAATCCAATCATCATTTTTTTCAGTGAACAATAGGCCAGAGCACATGCCGAGTTTCCAGTTACTTTGAAAATGGTTAACCATGGTTTCCAAATAATTTTTTGGTAACTCTATGTCGGCATCAAATTTACCGATAAGATGAAATTTGGCCGCGTGCTGCAAGCCATAATTAAAGCTGTCAACCACCTTTCTACCTGGCTCGTGAACATCACGGCTTTTACGCTGTACTACTTTTATCCAAGAATGTTGGGATGCATACTCTGAGGCTATCATAGCCGTCCCATCTGTTGAGTTGTCGTCAACTATGACAAGTTCATTGGGCTGATAAGTTTGTGCAACGAACGAATTCAAACAAATTTTCAAATAGTTCGCTTCATTGTGGGCAGGTATGACAATGCTTATTTGCATGGGTTAAATTTACAACGCCTTACTCTTTGGGCATTATTATTCCTATACAATTGATTGAGTAAAAGGATGGAAATCAAAATAGGTTATTTTGACCTTTCGGCATAAACTATATAATATCTGTTTGTAAATCTTCGCAATAAAGGTCTGAATCCAATTTTATTTACCGGATTCGTCCATTTGGCGACATCTTTAATTTCCCACCCTGCTTTTTCAAGCAACCAATCAAATTGCCAGTCTTCAAATTCATGATAGTGCCTGTCCCAAGGATCAGTTTTACTTTTATATGCCGAAGCAAACCAAAGCCTGAGTGGAATGCTGGCCACCAGTTTGTTTGCTTTGATTTCACGGAGCACATTAAAAGGAGCTACCAAGTGCTCAAAAATTTCAAAGGCGGTGACCACGTTTGCATCAGATGTGACAATGGCCTCCAGATCTACATCTAAGTCTTGACCACTGGTGTTATGTACCGTATAACCTTCTGCTTGCATGAGTTCTGAAAAGGGATTTGCAACCCCCAAATCAAGAATTTTCTCATTGGTTGAGATATGTTTTTTTAAAAAAGACATGGTTTGGTCATATCTCTTTTTAGGAAAGTTATTTTCGTACATGGTGTAAAAATCGATAAAACAAATCAATAAACCCAACCAAGTTTGAGTACTGTTTTAATTGTTTACACAGCAATTGAAAGGAGATTAATAGCGGTATACAATGGCATTAATATTCATCCCGGCACCAACACTTGCAAATATTATTACATCACCTTTGGTCAATTGATGCTCTTTTAGTTCTCCTTTAATAACACGATCATAGAGAATAGGTACTGTCGCCACAGAATTATTGCCCATTTCGTGAATAATCATGGGCATAACCCCATCTGGTGCCTCTTTGCTATATAGCTTATAAAAACGTTTAATGATGGCCTCATCCATTTTTTCATTGGCCTGATGGATAAATATTTTTTTTACTTCATCAATATGGGCGCCACTTTTTTCTAGGCAATGTGCCAAGGCTTGGGGAACATGAGTACAGGCAAATTCATAGATTTTTCTACCATGCATTTTAATGTAACGGGTATCGGAGCACCCTTCTTGATCATTGGTTTTGTCAAAAAATAAATAATAGGCTTCGGCATTGGCATGCGTTTGACTTGCATGGGCCAATATTTCGCCACCATTTGTATTTTTCCCAACAATACATGCGCCAGCACCATCAGAGTATATCATACTATCACGGTCATGGGGGTCAATTACACGGGAAAGTGTTTCCCCCCCAATCACCAGACATGTTTGGGCCATACCACTTTTTATAAAAGCCTGGGCTTGGATTATACCTTCAATCCATCCTGGGCAGCCAAATAAAAGATCATATGCAACGCAAGAAGTATTTTTAATTTGAAGCAGATGCTTTACCCGGGTGGCTAGACTGGGCAAGGTGTCCCCTTGAATTTTACCATGGGAGACATCACCAAAATTGTGTGCGAAAATGATATAATCAATGGTTTCCTTATCAATGCCGGCCGATGTTATTGCCTCTTGAGCGGCAAGAAATCCTAAATCAGAGGTGTTTAATTTAGGGTTGGCATAACGGCGTTGTGAGATGCCTGTGATGGCCTTAAATTTTTCAATGATCACCGAATTGTCATGCCCAATGGAAGCACCATCACTTCCTAAAAATTTATGTTCAAGAAAGTCTTCATTTTTGGTCACTATTTTGGGTAAATAACTACCTGTGCCTGTAATCCCTATTCGCATTTACTATAAATTTTAGGTTCAAGATAACGAAACCACATCAATCTAAATGGAAACACCATGAAAGCTACGATGTTCAATTATATCATCTTAATTATTGAAGGACGGTTAAATAGGCGTTAATTGATTTAAAATACTTATAAATCACTATAGTCACATAAATGTCAGGCTTCTGCGTAGGCTTCAATGGGCGTACATGTGCAAATTAAATTACGATCCCCAAATGCCTCATCAGTGCGCCTAACTGATGGCCAAAACTTATTGTCGGCGACAAAGGGCAAAGGAAATGCCGCTTTTTGCCTACTGTAAGGAAATGTCCAATCATCGGTAGTGATCATAGCCAAAGTATGGGGCGAATTTTTCAAGATATTGTTTGGGTTTTCAACTACCGCCTCTTCTATTTCGGTTCTAATTGCCAACATAGCGTCGCAAAAGCGGTCCAATTCGGTCAAGCCCTCGCTTTCGGTGGGCTCGATCATCATAGTGCCTGCCACTGGAAAAGACACCGTAGGAGCATGAAAACCATAATCCATGAGTCTCTTGGCAATATCGGTAACTTCAATACCATGGTCTTTAAATGGACGACAATCAATTATCATTTCGTGTGCTGCCCTTCCTTTTTCGCCAGTATACAATACGTCGTACTTGCCATTGAGACGCTCCTTTATATAATTGGCATTAAGAATGGCTATCCTTGTGGCATCGGTGACACCTTTGGCCCCGAGCATTTTAATATAACCGTATGAAATCAAACATGCCAGTGCACTGCCCCATGGAGCTCCAGAAATTGCAGTTATGGCATCTGCCCCGCCTGTTTTAATGATGGGATTGGACGGTAAGAATGGTTTGAGCTGTTCGGCAACACAAATTGGGCCAACACCGGGCCCACCTCCGCCATGTGGAATGGCAAACGTTTTGTGCAAATTCAAATGACAAACGTCTGCGCCAATGGTGGCTGGATTTGTCAACCCTACTTGGGCATTCATGTTGGCCCCATCCATATATACCTGACCGCCGTTATCATGAATCAATTGGGTAATATATTTGATTGATGATTCAAAAACACCATGTGTAGATGGATATGTGACCATTAAAGCGGCCAAATTCGCAGAATGCTGGTTTACTTTTTCCTCTAAATCGATAACATCTATATTTCCTCTTTCATCTGTTTTAGTCACCACTACTTGCATACCTGCCATCACAGCCGAAGCGGGATTGGTGCCATGGGCCGATGCGGGAATGATACAAATATTACGGTCGTAATCACCCCTTGATTCATGGTAAGCCCTTATGGTCATTAGACCGGCATACTCGCCTTGTGCCCCAGAATTGGGTTGTAATGAAGTAGCTGCAAAACCGGTGATTACATTTAATTGGGATTCAAGTTCTTGCAACATAATTTGATAGCCTTTGGCTTGATCCAGAGGAACAAATGGATGAATATTGCCCCATTTGGCCCAACTAAGCGGAAGCATTTCGGAGGCGGCATTCAACTTCATTGTACAGCTACCTAATGAAATCATGGAATGGTTCAATGCCAAATCTTTGCGCTCCAGTTTTTTGATATAGCGCATCAACTGGGTCTCTGAGTGGTAGGTGTTAAATTCAACCTGCTCCAAAAAAGGCGAACGACGCTGTAGATTATTGGGAATAACAAGTTTTAAATCCTCATTAAAAGAAATATCACCTTTTATATGCTGTGATTCGATAAAGCACGAAACTAGAGGTTTGATGTCTTTTTCTGAAAATGCTTCATTCAATGAAATAGAAATCGTGTTGTCGTCTATATAATTGAAATTGATGGCTCTTTGTTCGGCTACTTTTTTAAGTTGGGAAGCATTCTTAACCTTAACTTTCAAGGTGTCAAAAAAGCTTGAATTCAATTGCTCAAAACCTAAGTTGTCAAGAATCTGTGAAACTCTTCGTGTATTGTCATGCACCTTATTGGCAATGAATTTTAAGCCCTCGGGACCATGATACACAGCGTACATGCCGGCCATGACAGCCAAGAGTACTTGGGCGGTACAAATATTTGATGTCGCCTTGTCTCTTTTAATATGTTGTTCACGTGTTTGTAATGCCATGCGCAGGGCACGATTACCATCGGTGTCTTTGGTGACGCCAATTATTCGCCCGGGTATGCTTCGCTTGTAGTCTTCTTTGGTTGCAAAGAACGCTGCGTGGGGACCCCCATAACCCAAGGGTATTCCGAAACGTTGGGTAGTGCCCACAACCACATCGACACCCCATTCACCAGGAGGGGTAAGAACTACGAGACTTAAAATATCGGCTGCAACGGCCACCTTAATTTCATTTTCTTGGGCTTTATTTACAAAATCTGCATAGTCAAATACCTGTCCATATTTACCTGGATACTGTAAAAGAGCACCATAAAAAATAGTATTGAAATCAAATTCTTCATGATTTCCTATGACCAGCTCAATACCCAATGGTTTTGAACGTGTTTGTAACAGACTAAGGGTTTGTGGTAGAATTTCATCTGACACAAAAAATTTCAATACACCATCTTTTTTCTGTTGACGTGAGCGAACATCAAAAAGCATGGTCATGGCTTCGGCTGCGGCGGTACTTTCATCCAATAAAGATGCATTGGCCAAGGGCATGCCTGTCAAGTCACAGACCATTGTCTGATAATTGAGCAAGGCTTCTAGACGACCTTGGGCAATTTCAGCTTGATATGGGGTATAGGCTGTGTACCAACCAGGATTTTCCAATATGTTGCGTTTTATCACGGAGGGTGTCAGGCTTTCATGATATCCAAGACCTATGTAAGATTTGAACACTTTATTTTTATCAGAGAGGTTCTGGATCAAACTTAAAAATTCATGTTCGCTTAAGGCAGGTGCCAGATCAAGTTCGTTCTTTAACCGAATATCATCTGGTATGGTTTGGTCAATCAATTCATTTAAATCTTTTACCCCAATTACAGAGCACATATGCTCCAAATCTTGTTGACGTATACCTATGTGGCGCCCTGCAAATTTTTCAGTGTTCATAACATGTAAAATAAAGGCACAAAATTAGCGATTAATTGTATGAAATAGCTCATTTTTAGCTGAACCAAAACCAAAGTTTTTAACCATAAAATGTGTGGAAAGCACATTTGGTTATTTTTGTTGAATGTCTTGGCCAAAACAATTGTTCAAATTTTATCTCGATGCCAGTATTCATGTTGCTTTGGCAGTTGTTTCCTTATGCTGGGTCAGCTATAAAACATTAAACATTCCTTTGAATTTTGCCTTGGCAGGTTTTATTTTTTGCAGCACTATTGTGTGCTATAATTTTGTTAAATATGGAGTAGAGGCCAGAAAGTATTTCATTGTTGATAAACCCTACCACAAAACCATTCAAATTTTCAGTTTTTTGACTTTCGCCATTGCAGTTTATTTTTTTCTGGTATTGCCAAGATCCTTGTGGCTCCCTATTGTGATTTTAAGCCTTTTATCATCGCTTTATGCGATTCCCTTTTTACCCAATTCAAAAAATTTACGAAGCTTGGGGGGTTTAAAAATTTTTTTGGTGGCCATTATTTGGGTCGGCTTTACCGTATATCTCCCACTATTGGAAGGCGAGAAGTTCTTTGATTGGGATATCGGAGTGCTCATGTTTCGTCGATTTGTATTGATACTCCTATTGATATTGCCATTTGAAATCCGCGACATGCATATTGATCGACCCCAATTACAAACTTTGCCTCAACGCTATGGCGTTCAAAAAACCAAGAAGTTTGGATATTTTTTAGTACTTACCTATGGTATGACCATTTTTTTAATTGATGAACTATCGCTTGCTACCATTGTGACCCATTTGGTCTTTGCCCTAATAGTATTGGTGATGTTGTTAAGGACCAAAGAAACCCAATCTCGTTATTTTGCCTCGTTTTGGGTAGAAGGGATACCTATTTTAATGGGGATAGTTTTCTTGTTTTTTTAAGACTGCTGTTAGAGCTTTTCCTTTAAGGCTTTTTTCATCGACTCTTTTTCTACTTCGTTAAGAACCTTCATGTGTGCCTGCTCACAAAGTGAGGTCAATTTTGAATTTTTTACTGAAAATTGTGCACACGACTTGCAAATAAGAATGTGTAATCTAAGCTTCATTGTCTGAAAGAGTGAAGCTTCTTTATATTGTTTTTTTGTGCAGATATCTGCTGCTTCGTTACATGAAATCATCATAACTAAAACCAATTTTGATTCAAACAAGTCATCAGGGCAGTACGCGCTCTATGAACGAGTACCCAAAGATTTGACGGGTTTATTTTAAGTTCATTACAAATATCTTCTGTAGCCATGCCTTGAATGGTCTTCATTTTAAATACCAAAGCTTGTTTTTTTGGCAGTTTTGCAATGCATTCTTGTAAGGCGAGGGACAATTCTTCATTCTCCAACGATTTGTCACCACTTTTGGCAAAGGGGTCTGCGACTTGTTCTTGCAACCAATCCCCTTCAACATCTGAGTTTGAACTGTAATTTATTCGTACTTCCGCCTTCCCTTTTTTTGAATTAATCTTGCGATAATGGTCTATTATTTTTCTTTTGAGAATGGCAATAAGCCAAGTTCGCTCGGCCGCATCTCCTTTATAATTATTGGCAGATTTTAACCCGGCAAAAAAAGTTTCTTGAACCAAATCCTTTGCAATTTCCGTGTCACTTACCCGGGCTATGGCAAAATTGAAAAGGTAATCGGCGTATTGGTCCACCCATTTTTCAGGATGTAGTTGGTGCGCGGGCATAGTCAAATTCGTAATTGTAATATTTTGGTCAATGAAATTAGTAATTAAATCTGAAGACCAAGAACCTGAATATTGGTCAGTGTTTAAAATGATGAATTAGGCACTATTTTACTGTGAATTTATGAAGCAATACGCTTGATAAGCCCTGAGCGCTCAAGCAGGGCTTCCAACTTGGGTTCACTGCCCCTAAATTTTTTATAAAGCTCCATGGGATGAACCGTTCCGCCTTTGGAAAGTACATATTCCCTAAATTTTTTAGCTACCTCCTTATTAAAAATACCTTCTTCTTTAAAATATGCAAAAGCATCTGCATCCAAGACCTCAGCCCATTTATAACTATAATAACCAGCTGCATAACCGCCTTGGAAAATGTGCGAAAAAGCAGTGCTCATGCAGGTTTCGTGATTTGTGGGATACAGGTCTGTTCCAGAAAACGCCTGGTCTTCAAAAGATTTTACATCAGTTATATTCGATGGATCTTGGCCATGCCATTGCATATCAAGTCTGGCAAAGCTCAATTGGCGTAAGGTGGCCATACCTTCTTGAAAGGTTGCTGAATCTTTTATCTTTTTTATTAAATCCATGGGGATGGTTTCACCATTTTCAAAATGATGTGCAAAAAGTTCCAAAGCTTCTTTTTCATAGCACCAGTTTTCCATTATCTGACTTGGCAGTTCCACAAAATCCCAATAGACCGATGTTCCAGAAAGACCAGGATATACGGTATCTGCAAGCATGCCATGTAAGCCGTGGCCAAACTCATGAAACAGGGTCGTGACCTCATTAAAGGTTAGCAATGACGGTTTGGTAGGGGTACTTGGTGTAAAATTGCAAACATTGGAAATATGAGGTCTAATATTTTCACCATCCTTTTTAAATTGGGATTTGTAAGAGGTCATCCAAGCGCCACCCCTTTTTCCCGCTCTGGGATGAAAATCGGCATAAAAAAGTGCGACGAAGTCTTTGTTTTCATCATACACCCTATAGGTTTTCACCTCATTATGATATTTTTCAACATCAAAAACTTCTTTAAATGTCAAGCCAAATAATTTTTCGGCAACTTTAAATACGCCATCGATAACGTTTTCCAATTTAAAATATGGCTTGAGCTTTTCATCATCCAAATCAAAAAGTGCTTGCTTTAATTTTTCAGAATAATAGGAGCCGTCCCATTTCTGCAATTGATCTATATCATCAAGTTTTTTTGCGAAATCCTGTAATTTTCTAAATTCACTTTCTGCTGCCGGCTTTGCCTTTCTTAAAAGTTCCTCCAAAAAACCCAAGACCTCTTCAGGGGTTTCGGCCATACGCTCTTCCAACACAAAATGCGCATGTGTTTTGTAACCTAAAAGCTTGGCCCTTTGGTGTCTTAGTTTGGCAATTTGTAGTACATTGTCTTGATTGTCGAGCGAATCATTATGAAAGCCCTTGCTTGCAAAGGCAACGTATAATTTTTGACGAAGTGCTCTGTTGGTGGCATATTTCATAAATGGAATATAGCTGGGATAGTCCAAGGTAATCAACCAGCCCTCCAAGTCTTTGCTTTTTGCCAATTGCGCAGCGGCGTCTTTTGCCCCTTGAGGCAATCCATCCAACTGTGATTCTTTGGTCAAGTGCATTTGAAACTTATTGGTCTCTGCCAATACATTTTCCCCAAAGGTGAGTTTTAGCTTCGCCAATTTGGAGTCAATTTCACGTAGCTGTTGCTTCTTTTGGTCATCTAAATTGGCCCCATTACGACTAAAACTTTTATACTTTTTATCTAAAAGGGTTTGCTCTTCTGTGGTCAAATTCAATTGCTCCTTTTGACTATAAACCGCTTTTACCTTCGCAAATAAATCTGCGTTTAAAATGATATCATTGCTAAATTCAGTGAGCAGGGGTGAAACTTCTTGTGCTGTCTTTTGAATATGCTCATTGGTATTTGCAGAGTTGAGGTTAAAAAAAACAGCCGATATTCTATCTAATTGATAGCCGGCATAATCCAACGCTGCTATGGTATTTTGAAAAGTAGGAGCCTCCTTATTGATAACTATAGCTTCAATTTCTTTGCGAGCTTCAGAAATTGCCGCTATAATGGCTGGCTTAAAATGTTCATTCTCGATTTGTTCAAAAGGGGCCTCGTCAAAGGTTGCTAATAGTGGATTGCTCATTGGAATGTAAGCGGTTAATTTATTGTGATTACTTGCTTTTTTTAATCTCTTGTGCACCTTGAGTGACTTTGTCTTTGAGTTCTTGCTTGTAGGCCTCTATTTTTTTCAAAACGGCGGGATTGGCGCTTCCTATTATTTGTGCAGCGAGTATACCTGCATTTTTAGCTCCATTCAATGCTACGGTGGCAACAGGCACGCCACCGGGCATTTGTAATATGGATAGAATGGAATCCCAACCATCAATGGAATTACTGCTTTTTACTGGAACGCCAATCACGGGCAATGGCGATAATGAAGCTACCATACCAGGCAAATGGGCTGCGCCTCCGGCACCCGCAATAATGACGCTATATCCTGATTTGTGGGCAGTTTTGCCAAATTCAAACAATTTCTCGGGAGTTCTATGGGCCGATACAATGTCAACATCTACCTCAATTTCAAATTCCCGTAAAATATCAATGGCCCCTTGCATGACTGGCAGGTCACTTGTGCTCCCCATTATAACTGCTACTTTGCCCATACGCTTTATTTACTTATAACCTTTATACTTTCTTTTACCTTTTGGGCCACTTCCCTAGCTTTTTCCATGTCTTTGTCAACAATGGTCACATGGCCCATTTTCCGAAATGGACGGGTCTGTTTTTTACCATATATGTGTGGTGTGACGCCGCTCATTTTGAGAACGAATTCCATGTTTTCATAGACAACATCACCCGTGTGGCCCTCGCTACCTACCAAATTTACCATGATTCCTGCAACTTTGCTTTCTGTACTTCCCAAGGGCAAATTTAAAATGGCCCTCAAATGTTGTTCAAATTGATTGGTATAACTTGCCTCAATACTATAGTGGCCACTATTATGGGGCCTTGGAGCCACCTCGTTGACCAATATTTCATTTTTTTGGGTTTGAAACAGTTCAACGGCCAAAAGACCAATATGGCCAATATGTTCAGATACTTTCAAAGCTACTGCTTGTGCTTTTTCAGCAATTTTTTCTTCAATGCGAGCCGGACAAAGCACATATTCAACCTGATTGGCTTCTGGATGAAATTCCATTTCGACCACTGGATAGGTTTTCACTTCACCCTTTGGACTGCGTGCCACTATCACCGCCAGTTCATTTTTAAAAGGAATCATCTCTTCTGTTATACATTCTACATTGGGCACCCCATTTAAATCCTCTAATTTTCTAACGATTTTGACCCCTTGACCATCATAGCCAAATTGGGCAGCCTTCCAAACAAAAGGAAGTTCTATGCCGCCATTTGCCAAACTTTCCTTGATTTCGGAGGTATAGGCAAACCTTGAAAAATCAGCCGTGGGAATACCATGGTCTCTGTAAAACAATTTTTGCTTGGCTTTGTTTTGTATGGTGCGCAATGACTGGGTTGGAGGATAAACAGTGATGCCCTCATCTTCTAATTTTTCAAGTGCATCAATATTGACATTTTCTATTTCAATGGTCAAGACATCCACATTTTTACCAAAACCATAGACGGCATCAAAATCCATTAGATTGCCAACTACAAATTCATTGCAGGCCAAACGACAGGGGGCTTGATTTGAGGCATCCATCACTTTGGTATAAATGTCCCATTTTCGTGTCTCGTACAATAACATTTTGCCCAACTGGCCTCCCCCGAGAATACCAAGTTTGAAATCTGAAGAAAAATAGTTCATAAGGCTGGGCTCAAATTATGCACAAAAATACATTGATTTGAGCAAAGGGTGAAGGTTTGGTCAATAAAGCACCATCAAAAAATGTTATCTTTGCCAACCTGTGAAAACAAAGAATACATTGATACAGCTAGGTGACAAGCTATTTAAGCCTTATTTAAGTGAAGCCCAAATACTAACCGCGGTTCAAAAAATGGCCGAGGCAGTAGGGGCAGATTATAAAGATGAGACGCCAATTTTTGTGGGTGTTTTGAATGGCTCGTTTATGTTTGTTTCTGATTTTTTAAAGGCATATCCCTACCCATGTGAGGTGAGTTTTGTAAAATTAAGTTCATACCAGGGGCTTACCTCTACAGGTATCGTTGAAACCTTGCTTGATGTGTCTGAAAATATAGAAGGCAGGAGCGTAGTTATACTAGAAGATATAATAGACACCGGCCGCACCTTGCAACAACTGGTGCATTTGTTCACCAATACCAATGTCAAAGATTTTAAAATCGCTTCACTTTTTTACAAGGCAGAAATATACAATGGAGAATATACCATTGACTATGTAGGCTTAGAAATACCCGATAGCTTTATTGTGGGCTACGGACTTGATTACAATGAGTTGGGTCGAAATTTAAGAGAAGTATACCAATTAAACCAAACAGATATGATTAACCTAGTGCTTTTTGGAAAGCCCGGTGCAGGAAAAGGAACCCAAGCAGGGTTTTTAAAAGAAAAGTATAATTTGAAGCATATATCAACTGGAGATGTGTTCCGTTACAACATTAAAAACAATACCAAACTGGGTCAATTGGCCAAGTCGTACATGGATAAAGGTGACCTTGTGCCAGACGAGGTAACCATTGATATGTTGAAAGATGAAGTAGAGAAAAACCCTGATGCATCTGGATTCATTTTTGATGGTTTTCCCAGAACTGCTGCCCAAGCCCGCGCGTTAGACAATTTTTTGGATACCAAAGAAATGCAGATTGATGCGACCATAGCTTTGGAGGCCGATGATGATGTATTGGTCGCAAGACTATTGGAACGAGGTAAAGAAAGCGGTCGACCAGACGATCAAGACGAAAATAAAATACGCAATCGTTTTGACGAGTACAATCAAAAAACAGCACCGCTCAAAGAGTATTACCAAAAACAAGGCAAATTCTATGCTGTGAATGGGATTGGTGATATTGCCGAGATTACTGCGCGTTTGAGAGCGGTAATCGACTCACTTTAGTTTTTTAATCAATACACATGACTGAAGGCAATTTTGTTGATTATGTTAAAGCTTATGTGTCTTCTGGCAATGGGGGAAAAGGATCCGTGCACCTTCATCGAGAAAAATATATTACCAAAGGAGGTCCAGATGGTGGTGATGGCGGTAGGGGAGGTCATGTAATAATACGCGGCAACAGCAACCTTTGGACCTTGGTCACCTATAAATTTAAAAAGCACTTTAAAGCCGGCCATGGGGAACATGGCAGTAAAAACAGAAGTAGCGGTGCCGATGGTCAAGATGTGTATATGGACGTGCCGCTAGGCACTGTGGTCCGCGATACAGAAACCAATGAGATACTTTTTGAAATCACGGAGGATGGTGAAGAAAAAATTGTGGCCGAAGGCGGCATGGGCGGTCGTGGCAATTGGCATTTTAAAACAGCTACCAATCAAACACCACGTTACGCACAACCGGGTATTCCAGGCGTAGATCGAAAAATCACCTTAGAATTGAAAGTGTTGGCCGATGTTGGTTTGGTTGGATTCCCCAACGCGGGCAAATCAACCTTGCTTTCGGTCATGACCTCGGCCAAACCCAAAATTGCAGATTATGAGTTTACCACCTTGAAACCCAATTTGGGCATCGTGGAATATCGAGATTACAAAAGTTTCGTAATGGCCGATATACCAGGTATCATAGAAGGCGCTGCCGAAGGCAAGGGCCTGGGTCATTACTTTTTACGACATATTGAACGCAACGCCACGCTTTTGTTTCTTATTCCTGCCGATAGCAAAGATATTAGTAAAGAATATGAGATATTGCTCGACGAGCTAAGAAGGTACAACCCCGAACTGCTCGATAAGCAGCGAATTGTGGCCATATCGAAATGTGATATGTTGGATGACGAATTGATGGACGAAATGCGCATGGAACTGGACAAAGATTTGGATGTGCCGTATCTGTTCATTTCATCTGTGGCCCAAAAAGGAATCAAAGAATTAAAAGATGTTCTTTGGCGTCTTTTGAACGAATAGTTGATTTGACACTACTTCCTAAATCAATTTATTTGTAAATTGAAGTCTATTCATATCTATGAGAAAATTTGCATTGCTGCTCATTCTAGGGCTTCTCGCTTCGTGCTCTTCGGTTCGTGTCAATTATGATTATGATAGGGCGACCAATTTTTCCAACTATACTACGTACAACTATTTTAATGATATGGATTCAGGCCTAAGCCCATTGGATGAAAAACGATTGCTCAGGTTGTTGGATTCGACCATGCAGGTAAAAGGATTTCTATTGGCCGAAGAACCGGATATGTTTATTAATATCTTGAGCAATGAGTATCAAGAGTTGCCGCAAAATAATGTGGGTGTCGGAGTAGGTGGCACTGGAAGAAATGTAGGTGGGGGCATATCGGTAGGTTTGCCATTGGGCCGTTCGGGCTTAAAACGCAGTATTCAATTTGATCTAGTTGATGCTCAAAAAGATGCGCTGTTCTGGAAGGCCGTTAGTGAGAGTAATTTTAAAGAAGGCGGCACCCCAATTATGCGTGAGCAACAATTGCGAAATGTGGTGAGCAAAGTGTTCGCTAAATTCCCTCCTGAAAAGTAAAAAATAGCCCTAAATTTCTAAAGTGATTTTAGCAATCCACCATCAATGGGAATATTGGTGCCTGTAATATAACTGGCCTGTTCAGAGGCCAAAAAGGTTGCCAAATACCCATATTCTTCAGGTTTACCTATGCGCTTCATTGGAACCATATTTTCCATGGTTTTGCGAACTTCACTTTCGCTTACACCCATTCTTTCGGCTTTTTTTGCATTGAGTTGGGCGATTCGGTCGGTATCAAAATATCCAGTAAGTATATTATTTACCGTTATATTTTCTTTGGCAACATCAATCGCTAGACTTTTGCCCCAGGTAACCACCGCTGCTCTAATGGTGTTGCTCAATGCTAAATAGTTCAAGGGTTCTTTCACCGAAATTGAAGCCACATTGATAATGCGGCCCCATTGTTGGGAGCGCATTTGTTTTAAGGCCAATTGAGTAGTGAAGACCACGGTTTTAAAAAGTAGATCAAAGGCTTTTTGGTAGTCGCCCACATGTTTTTCAAGGGTGCCACCTGCTGCCGGTCCTTGGGTATTATTGACTAAAATATCAACAGTGTTTTGCTCAAAATACTTTGAAATTACCTTTTGATACCCTTCAAAATCCGTAAAATCAACAACCAAATATTGGTGTTTTTGTGAATCAGAGGTATTAAAACTGTCAATCAGCTGTTGCATCTTGTCCTCGCTTCGGGCCATTAGGGTAATACTGGCTCCACTTGCTGCAATTTGCTGCGCTATAGCTTTGCCTATGCCTCCACTACTTCCACCAATCAAGGCTTTTTTGCCGCTTAAATCTATTTTCATCGTTTATTTATAAGCTTCACGAACCGGTGAGAAGACATCCATTAATTTACAAGCTGTTATTGCTTTTCCTGAATGTGATACGTTTGAGGGTACCACGACAACATCACCTTCTTTATAGATCTTGGTGATTCCATCAAGAGTGAACTCAAAATTGCCAGATACCACGTGCATAATCTGTTCATGTTCATGATGATGTTCAGGTACCTTTGCACCCATTTCAACATCCCAAAAGGCCCAGCTCATTTTTTCGGCATGTACCATTTTACCATGGTAGCCCGGCATAATTTCTTTGGAAGGTATATCGACTAAATTCATGTATTCGTTTTTTCGAAGATAGAAATAATCAAAAAACAAAGCATAGTTTCATTGCCTATCTTTGAACGGAATTTGCTCAATATGAAAGTACATTTTATAGCCATAGGTGGTAGTGCCATGCATAATTTGGCACTTGCCCTGAAGCATAAGGGCTACCAAGTAACCGGCAGTGATGATATCATTTATGAACCGTCAAAAGGGAGACTTAAAGCTCAAGGACTACTACCTGAATCTTTTGGATGGTATCCTGAAAAAATTGATAATAACTTGGATGCGGTAATACTCGGTATGCACGCAAAGGCCGATAATCCTGAATTGTTGAAAGCACAGGAATTGGGACTGCCAATATATTCTTATCCGGAGTTTCTTTTTGAACAATCAAAACATAAAACAAGGGTGGTCATAGGCGGGAGCCATGGCAAAACTACCATTACTTCAATGATTTTACATGTATTGAACTACCACGACATTGAAGTAGATTATATGGTGGGTGCCCAATTGGATGGTTTTGAAAGGATGGTGCACTTGACCGATGAAAATGATTTTATGGTACTTGAAGGTGATGAATACCTTTCTTCACCTATAGATCGGCGACCAAAGTTTCATTTGTACAAAGCAAATATTGCCCTATTGAGTGGTATTGCATGGGATCATATCAATGTTTTTCCCACTTATGAGAACTATTTGGAACAGTTCCAAATATTCGTAAACAGTATTGTAGAGGGTGGTAGCTTAACATACAATGAAGAAGATCCGGAAGTAAAAAAAGTCGTTGAAGCTTCAGAAAATACCATAAGGAAATTGCCCTATCAAACCCCAGAATATTTTGTGGAAGATGGGGTCACATACCTACAGACCAACGAAGGCCCAATGCCCATTGAAATTTTCGGAAAACATAATTTAAACAATTTGGCGGGCGCAAAATGGATCTGTCAGAATATGGGTGTTGATGAATCAGATTTTTATGAGGCCATTGCCAGCTTTAAGGGTGCTTCAAAACGAATGGAGAAAATTGGTGCTTCGAACACTTCGGTGGCTTTTAAAGATTTTGCCCATTCACCAAGTAAAGTGGCAGCGACCACAAAAGCACTCAAAGAACAATTTCCAAAAAAACGGCTGTTGGCTTGTCTTGAGTTGCATACCTATAGCAGTTTGAACGCAGAGTTCTTAAACGAATATAAAGGAGCCTTGGATGCTGCTGATAAAGCTGTGGTATTTTACTCACCAGAGGCCATTAAAATAAAGCGATTGGAAAAAGTAACGGCCCAACAAATAGCAGATGCTTTTCAAAGAGATGACCTTCACGTTTTTACCGAACCAGAGGTATTTCAAGATTTTATCTTTGGCGAAAACTTCGAGCACACAGCCTTATTGCTCATGAGTTCGGGCAATTACGGCGGACTTGATTTTAATCAAATTCATGAATTGTTGATGTGAAAGTTTTGAGCTATAAATGTGTCTGTAAGTCATGAGCGAATTAATTTACTTCTTAACCAACGTAAGGTAAGATTGGCACTAACGGCCAATACAGCGGCCAGCATATTGAATCCTACATCAACTATATCGTAATGCCGATTTGGCCATATGGCTTGAATGCCCTCGTCCAGCCAACCTAATATGACAGTGATCAGGATTGCCATCAATGCGGGTTTGGCAACCTTGCCTCCATTTAAGGCCCGTTCACGTAACGCCTCATAAATAATAAGGGCCAGTAGACCATATTCATATAAATGGGTACGATGTTCAGGTGTGGTTTCTATACGAAGGGTAATCGTGATAAACACTAAAAACACGCCAATTTGCAGCCATATCTCATTTGTTGAGGTTTTTTTTCGAAGACCGTTGGCTATAATAACCGCAACTACAAGGAGAAAGGTGAAAAAGAAGGTGTTTTCAAGGAGATTTCTTGCGCGTAAAAAATGGGCCATGCTGCCTGCCAGGCCAATAGTGGCATAGATACCAAGAATGACTACCAAGGCCAAAATCCATAATCGCCGTTCGCGTTTTGAGTAATATATAATCATTTGATTGCAATCTAATTATCTCAATATCAAGTTATAAGATAAGTAATAAATAGATAGTTAGAAGTATGGCCCTTGAAATGTAGGGGTCGAACGAAAAGCTAAACCCCAAACTGTCTAAGATGATGATCTAAGTGTTTGTATTGCATTTGTCCCCATTGCTCCGGTGTAAAAGAGCCAAATGAAGGATGGGGCTCCCATGTGGTTCTAGTTTTTTCCTCATGAAACTTATTTACAAGTTCGATAAGAGCCTGTTTTGCTTCGTCAAAATCATGGTCTTCAACCACCTTAAACTGTTTGACGGTAGGTAAATTATGTTTCCAAGGTTTATCGTTGTACATACTCTTTTTAAAGCCTTTGAACATGAATTTCATGATTGGGTTTGGTTCGGGTATGCTTTCTTTGCCCAAAGCTAGATTTAAAGGAAACTGACAATGTCTCATTACTTGACCAACTGTCATTTTGCCCCAATTGGCCTTAGAGTTTTTATTTAGTTTGTTGATTCGGTCCAGTAGTTCTTGATGGGCAATAGTATCAAAAAGTGATTTCATATTCTTATTTTAAAGATTTAAAATACAAAATATATTCAGGTACTTTATAATCTTGAATTCATCTTACCATGCTTCAAAGCCTGTGTTTTACAAAAACCTAAATAATATTATATTTAGATCATGCAAGAAAATTCGGGTTCCTTCTCCATAAAAAATTGGGCAGATGATGACAAACCGCGTGAAAAATTACTTTCGAAAGGACGTTCGGTATTATCTGATGCCGAATTAATTGCCATTCTGATAGGCTCAGGTAGCAAAAAGGAGAGTGCTGTCGCTCTTTCCAAACGCATATTGGGTTCTGTTAACAACAATCTTACAGATTTGGGCAAACTCTCTGTGAAACAACTGATGCAGTTCAAGGGAATCGGCGAAGCAAAGGCAGTGACCATTGCAGCTGCCCTTGAAATGGGAAGGCGCCGAAGAAAAGATGATGAAAGTGAAAAAATTACCAAAATCAAAGCAAGCAGTGATGTATTTGAGCTATTACAACCTATTGTGGGCGATTTGCCCCATGAAGAATTTTGGATCCTCTATCTAAACAATTCCAATAAGGTCTTGCATAAAGAACAGTTGAGCAAAGGTAGTATAACCGGTACTTTGGTCGATGTTCGATTGGTGCTCAAAAAAGCTTTGGAGTATGCCGCTGTAGGCTTGGTTTTGGCTCATAACCATCCCTCGGGCACATTAAAACCCAGTAATGCCGACAAACAGATTACCGAAAAATTGAAGAATGCCGCCAGTGCCCTTGATATACGTGTGCTTGACCATTTAATTATAACCCAAAGAAAGTATTTTAGCTTTGCCGATGAGCAGCTGCTATAAAATCTAAAATTAACTGTTTCATTTATTTTATGGTCGGTCAAATAGCTGTGTTTCTAATTTGTATTTTTGACCTTCATGTTGCTCATTTATACCCATAAAATCACGATACGCTTCAGTTATATAATGAAGCACATCTTCACACGTATATTGGGTGTTGAGGTTGGTTTTACCACTAAGGTCGAGGATTTTATCAAGCATACAGGTCCAAAAATCACATATACCAAACAGCCTCTACAAAACGAGTTTTTTATTCGGTCTAACGACTTGCTTTTTGAACAGGGCATTAATGATATTTACATAAAAATGGGCCAGTGGGAAGGCGTGCCCTGCTTTTTTGAAGCGGGAGAACGTAGCAACATCCCTTTTGATATTTTTTCGGCCAGCTTCTATCTTTTGAGTCGTTATGAAGAATATTTGCCCCATGTCAAAGATGATTTGGGCCGCTTTCCGCCTTCGACCAGTTTAGCACATCAAGAAAATTTTTTAGATCAGCCACTTGTTGATATTTGGGCAAATAAATTTCTTAAGGTTTTACAGGAACGCTTTCCAAAATTGATAAACAAACCAAAGAAATACAGTTTTATCTCCATAGTGAATGTCACCAGTTCACATTGTTATGCGCTTAGAGGATTTTCAAGAAGTTTGGCCGGGTTTTTTCTAGACTTGGGAAAATTCAAAATCTCAAGGCTCGCCAAACGAATTTCGGTATGGATTAATCCTAAAAACGATCCCTATGACAATTTTGATCAGGTTCTTAAAATAAATAAAGTCTATCCTTCAAAAAGTATGTTCTTTTTTCAATTTGCCGACTATTCGGAACACGACAAGAACGTATCTATTTATAAGAACAAATTTCGATATCTAATTAAATCTGTGGCCGATTATAGTTATGTGTCATTAAGCGCATCCATGGCGGCATCACATGATTTAGACGTGCTGAAAACAGAAAAAAAACGCTTATCCAATTTGATCAATCGGCCAATTAAATATGTGCGAATGCGATACAATAGGGTCTCTTTTCCATCAACCTATCGCAATTTAATTGCCGCCGAATTTACCGATGATTACACTATGGGTTACACCCATCATATGGGTTTTAGGGCTTCTACTTGCACACCTTTCTATTTTTACGACCTTAATTTAGAGGTACAGCAATCCATTAAAATTCATCCATTTGTAGTATGTGATTATGCCTTGTTGGGTTATAAAAAACAAGATGAGGTTTTTCAAAAGTTGGATACCATTTATGAGCGAATTAAAAAAGTGAACGGCGAGTTTACGGTGGTTTTTTCAAACGAGCTATTGGGGAGCAAGCATAAACTGAATTGGTTGAAATTATACGAGGCCATTCAAAAACGCTATTATGTTTAAAGATATAGTTACCGATGTATTCTTTGACTTAGATCATACTTTATGGGATTTTGAAAAGAATTCTGCATTGACTTTTGAAAAGATTTTTGTCATCTACAACATCAATGTGGAGCTCTCACAGTTTTTAGAGGTATACATTCCCATAAATTTAGAATATTGGAAATTATACCGGGAAGAAAAGGTGACTAAGGCCCAGTTGCGCTTTCAACGACTAAGAAAAGCATTTGACCTGATTGGAGCCGATGTTAAGGATGATAGAATTCACTTATTGGCCGAGGCATATATTGAGCAACTTTCTTCGTTCAACCATGTTTTTCAAGGCACGGTAGAAGTGCTTGAGTATCTTAAACCGAGGTATCGCCTACATATTATCACCAATGGCTTTGAAGAGATACAAGAGAAAAAAATGCGTAATTCAAACATTAGACATTTTTTCGATGTAATTGTGAATTCTGAAATGGCGGGGGTCAAAAAACCCAATCCCATTATTTTTCAATTGGCATTGAAAAACGCCCAAGTTGCGCCAGAGAAAGCATTGATGATCGGTGATAGCCTAGAAGCGGATATTATAGGAGCACAACAAACCGGTTTTCATACCCTTCACTTTAATTCACACAATGGTCCACGGCATGAAATCTGCCAAATGATTCATCAATTGGACGAAATAAAATCTTTTTTATAGAGTTATAGTAGGGTACACAAGCGTTCAATTGTTTAGGCCCTAAATACACTATAAAATGAGGAGGTTTGCTATTTGTATTTTCTTGGTCGTGGCCGTTATAGGCCTCAATTCTTCCTGTGCCGAAGACCAGAATTTTAATCAAATAGAAGATATAAGCATTGTTCCCACTTTAGCAACAAGTATATTTTACTTTGAGTCCGATGAAGAGTTTATAAATGATTCCAGCGCTGGGCAGTTTTACACACAGCTCTTCACTTTTGAAGCATTTAACCAAGATTTTGTGGCCGACCGTATATTGGACGGCTTTATTTCTTACCAATTGGAAAATACCACAAGCAAAGAGTTGGAGATTCAAATTGAGTTTTTAGATGAAAATGACAATACACTTGATAGCGAAACCTTTATCATAGAACCTGCGCCAGCTCCTTTACTACAAAGGCAAATTGCATACGGAGATGGTGGCCGCAGCCTTGATATTCTCAAAAACACAACCAACATAAGGGTCAGTGGACAAAATTTAGGAGATAATAATAGCATTTCTTCACTTTCCGAGCCAAAAATTATTTTAAGATCAAGTGCAGAATTTAGGTTGAGACTGCAATGAATATTTGGAGAATCATTGTGTTCAACATTTTTTTTGGGCTAATTATATCCAATGCCCAAAATAAGCAGGTACTCTATGACTTTTATGAAGTGCCACAGGCATTGATGCTCAATCCTGGTATGAAAACGCCCTATAAATGGCATACGGGCATTCCTTTATTGTCTGGTACTTCCGTACAGGCAGGTACCAGTGGCATATCAGTAAATGATATTTTTGCGAACGATGGCATTGACATCACTATAAAAGTTCGCGAAAAGGCTATCAACGGACTCAATCAAAATGATGATTTTGGGGGCAGTGCACAAATAGAACTGTTCAATGTTGGATTTAGAAATGGCAATAGACCCAGCGATTATTATTCTTTTGGAGCCTACGGGGAAGGTTTTGCCACCGTTTATTGGCCCCGTGATTTGGCAGTACTGGCATTTGAAGGAAATGCCAATAACATTGGAAGAAGATTCAATTTAGATCAATTGGTCAGTCAAGGCGAGGCGGTCAGTGTTTTTTATTTTGGGCTGAACCGTAAATTAAACAATAAATGGACGGTTGGGGCAAGGGCAAAATTGTATTCCAGCATTTTTGAATTTAAATCTACCAATAATGATGGTTATTTTGTAACTACCCCAGGTGAAAACAATCTATTGAGAAATACCTTGGTGGCCGATGTTACCGTGAAGACATCGGGTATTGAAGGTATTTATGATGTTTTGGATGAAGACACAATCACCACACAAGATGATATAACGGCCTTGTTGTTGAAAAGAGCCTTGTTGGGAGGCAACTTGGGCCTTGGTTTTGATGTGGGCTTTACCCACAGCTTAGACCCCAACACGATCTTAACAGCCAGTCTTTTAGATGTAGGTTTTGTTTACCATACAGGGGATATCAAAAACTATACATTAAAAGGTGCGGCCACCAATGAAGGCATTGAAATTATACTACCTGATGATTTTGGCAATTTAAATGACGAAATATGGCAAGAATTGGTAGATGATATTGAAGCACAAATACCATATGAAACCAACAGCCAAAGCTATATCTCATCGCGCCCCACCAAATTATATGCTTCTTTTAGGCGTAATTTTGGTGAACCTAAATTGCGTGCTCAAGATTGCGATTGTGATACGGCTCCGGCACTTAAAACCGATACTTTTGATTATTTGAATGCTTATGGGGCACAGTTTTTTGCCATTCATAGACCAAGAGGTCCCCAAATGGCACTAACAGCATTTTATCAACGTAGGCTGGGAAGTATTTTGGCTGTTAAAACCACTTACACCTTGGACAAATATTCTTTGGGCAATATTGGGTTTGGCCTTAATCTACAAGCGGGTCCGGTCAATTTTTATATCATGGCGGACAACCTTTTGGGTTATCGCAATGTTCCCAATAGCCGTTATGCATCTTTACAGTTCGGATTTAATATTATATCTTGGAACGGTAATTGATTATTGTGTACTTATGAAAAGTAAACTGCTCGTTATTTTGTTTTTATGCGCCTTTCAATCAGTTATTGTTGCACAGCTAAATGACTATAAATATATTATCGTTCCCAAGAGATTTGATGCTTTCAAAGTGGTGAATGAGTTTCAAAGTAGTACACTTATCAAATACTTGCTTGTTCAAGAGGGTTTTAATGTGATTTATGACGATGCCATGCCCGACGACTTGATTCGCAATCGTTGCTTGGGGTTAATAACCAAAGTTAAAGATGAATCGTCGCTCTTATGGACCAAAGCAAGTATTCAAATGATTGATTGTAATGGTCAAATCATTTTTGAGAGTGTTGAAGGGAAAAGCAAAGAAAAAGAATTTCAAAAAGGTTATACAGAAGCTCTTAAAGAGGCATGTGCTTCTTTTAAAGGGATGAACTATACATATACACCAAAAACACCCACACAGGGGGCTGAGCCTCTGGTAATCAGTTTTAAAAATGATGTGAAGTCTTTGGAAAGTGACAAGGAGGTCATTAACTCTGGCCAAAGTTCAGCTACTTCACAGACTGGTGAAAACTCTGAGCCAGTAATAGAACAGCCAAGATTTACTTTTGAAGGCGAAGTATTTTATGCCCAACCCACCGAAAGCGGACTTGATCTTTTAGATAGTGATTCGCGGCTCAAATATATTTTAGAAGAAACCTCGGTTAAAGATGTCTATTTGATCAATCATGAGGGTACCAAAGGGATTGTTTTTAAAAAGGATGATAAATGGTTTGTCGAGTACAAAGTCAATGATAACAGGGTAAAGGAAGAAATGCAAATCAAGTTTTAGAACTCATATTTATCCTTCCATCGCTTTTTTAAGAATTCACGCATTGCGTTTTCACGCGCATTGATGCCCGGAATATAAAAGGAGCTGCCCTTGATTTCCTCCGGAAGAAACTCCTCATCAACAAAATTCCCTTCATAATCATGGGCATAGGCGTAGCCATCACCATATCCTATGTCTTTCATCAATTTAGTAGGGGCATTGCGAAGGGGCAATGGTACGGATAGGTCTCCCGTTTCCTTGACCTTCTGTTGCGCCTTGCCAATCGCCATGTAGCTTGCATTGCTTTTTGGGGAACTTGCCAAATAAGTGGCGCACTGGCTTAAAATAATTCGAGCTTCAGGATAACCAATTGTGGTGACTGCTTGAAACGTAGTATTGGCCAATACAAGCGCCGTCGGATTGGCATTGCCAATATCTTCAGAAGCCAAAATCAACATGCGCCTAGCAATGAACTTGACATCTTCACCGCCCTCGATCATTCTGGCAAGCCAATAGACAGCAGCGTTGGGGTCACTGCCCCTTATCGATTTGATAAATGCTGAAATGATATCGTAATGTTGTTCCCCGGTTTTGTCGTACAAAACAGTATTTTTTTGCACTTTTTGCATTACAAGCTTATCAGTGATCATGATTTTATCACTAGTATCAGCAAACACCAGTAGTTCAAAAATGTTTAAAAGCTTTCTGCCGTCACCACCAGAAAGTCTAAGTAGGGCCTCGGTTTCTTTGAGCTCTATTTTTTTGCTTTTTAATGCTTCATCTTGGGCCATTGCCCTATGCAAGAGCATTTCAAGATCTTCTTTTGAAAAGGGATTTAAAATGTACACTTGGCAGCGTGACAATAAAGCGGGAATAACCTCAAAACTCGGATTTTCGGTGGTGGCACCGATTAAGGTTATCCAGCCCTTTTCCACAGCGCCCAACAGTGAATCTTGCTGTGATTTACTAAATCGATGGATTTCGTCAATAAAAAGAATGGGATTTTTTGAGGTAAAAAGACCACCACTTTGTTTGGCCTTTTCAATAACCTCGCGAACGTCTTTTACGCCGCTGCTGATTGCGCTAAGGGTATAGAAAGGTCTTTTGCTTTCGGCGGCAATGATATTGGCCAAGGTAGTCTTGCCCGTTCCTGGCGGGCCCCACAAGATCAATGAGGGAATATTACCGGTTTTTATCTGATGGCCCAAGGCACCTTGCTCACCCACCAAATGATTTTGGCTAATATAGTCATCTAAGGTCTTGGGGCGAATACGTTCCGCTAATGGCTCGTTCATCTTATAAAAGTAAAATATTTATCAAGATGACAATTTAACCTATTTTGTAATTATGGCGCATTAATTGCAACTTGCATGTTCATGGCAGAACATCATCATTATAAATTTACCCCGGGTTTATTAATTGTGCCCCTATTTGCGGTCTTGGCCATTTGGACCGTCTATTTTATTGAGATTAGGTTTGGTCTAAATTTTAATGACTTTGGTGTCTTGCCCAGAAAATTAACAGGTTTAAAAGGGATATTTTCAAGCCCATTTATTCATGGTTCGTTAGATCATCTTTATAACAACACCATTCCATTGGCCATACTAATGGCAGCCTTATTTTATTTTTATAGAAATATCGCCTGGAAAGTACTTTTGATAGGCATATTGTTGTCAGGTTTTTTAACATGGACAATTGGTCGTCCTTCATACCATATAGGGGCCAGTGGTGTCATCTATGTTTTGGCCAGTTTCATATTTTTTAAAGGAGTCTTTACCAAATATTATAGGTTGATAGCCTTGTCATTGACCATTGTTTTTATTTATGGGAGTATGTTATGGTATATTTTTCCTGTGAAGGATGGTATTTCGTGGGAAGGGCATTTATCGGGCTTTTTAACAGGTTTGCTTTTGGCTAAAATTTTGAAAGCCAAGCATCCAGAGCCTACAAAATATGCTTGGGAAAGGGAAGATTATAATATTGAAGATGATGAATTTCTAAGACATTTTGATGAAAACGGCAATTTCATTGAAAATTTGGATACCTCCAGTGAAGATGAAATCACCATAGTGTACAACATCAAAAAAAATGAAAAGAGAGACTAAAAATTCCTTTGTCTAACAACTTCGTACAAAACAACGCCACAGGCCACGGAAACATTTAAAGAACCTATTTCTCCCATAAGGGGCAGTTTGGCCGTTTTGTCCAATAATTTAAAGATTGATGTTGAAATACCGCGGTCCTCGGAGCCCATGATGATTGCGGTTGGAAGTTTAAAATCTATCTGATAGATAGCGGCCTCAGTTTTCTCTGTTGCACCTACCAATTGAATATTGGAAGCCTGAAGGTAAAAAATGGCATCCTTTAAATGGTCAACTTTTGTAATGGGCACTTTAAAAGCTGCACCGGCTGAGGTTTTTATGGTGTCATCATTGATGGGTGCCGAACCACTTTTAGAAATTATAATGGCATCAACCCCCGTACATTCCGCCGTGCGAATTATGGCACCAAAATTTCTTACATCGGTAACTTGATCAAGAAGCAAAAATAGGGGGGTAGCTTTTTGTTCTAAAATACCGTTCATTAACGGTTCAAATTCTTGAAAAGCGACCGGCGATATCTGTGCGACAGCGCCTTGATGATTATTTTGGGTCAATCGGTTAAGCTTGTCAATAGGCACATATGAAGAGCTTATACC